>JAFLTH010000019.1 GCA_022510525.1 Lachnospiraceae bacterium
ACCTCGCTAAGCACCGGCGTTTTTAGAGGGTCTTTCAGCGGAAATCCTTTTCCACTGCCACCCCATCTCGGAGTCTCGCAATCTTTTACGTTATTAGGTTAGAAATCATATAATTTATTTATTAAAACACTTTCTTACGGTATTAATAATAAGTTCCATATCTTCGTCGGTATTTTTGATATCACTGGGTAGGCAGAAACCCCTGTTGAATATATCAGCCGCAACACTGTGATCCAGATTCTTACCCGATCCGTCTGCAGTAATAAAATCATACTCCTCAAACACCGGCTGCATATGCATTGGTTTCCAGATTGGGCGAGACTCGATGTTTAGTTTCTGTAATGCATCCATTATGATATCGGGTGTTATTTTACTGTCTTCTTTAATTAAAACGCAGGATAGCCAGTTATTTGCGTCACCGTCCTTGTTTAAAGGATTCATGGAAAGTTCTTCAATGTCTTCGAAGGCTTTTTTATACTGTTCGTAAATTTTCTTTTTTATAGCTTTGTGCTCTTCGAGGTGAAGAAGCTGTCCTCTGCCGATTCCGGCAGTGATATTGCTCATACGATAATTATACCCAATTTGGGAATGTTGATAATGTCTTGCGGGATCTCTTGCCTGGGTGGCAAGAAATGTGGCTTTTTTGGTAAATTCTTCCTCGTCGGAGACTAACATGCCACCGCCGGAAGTCGTAATGATTTTGTTGCCGTTAAAGGAATATATTCCTATTTTGCCAAAGGTGCCCGTGTGTTTTCCCTTGTATGTGCTGCTTAGAGATTCTGCGGCATCCTCTATTAACGGCACATTATGCTTTTCGCATATGTCCATGATTTCGTCCAGTTTGGCCGGTGTTCCGTATAAATGTACTACCATCACGGCTTTGGGAGTTCCGTATTTCTCAAATGCTCTCTCCAAGGCTTGTGGAGACATATTCCATGTATCATATTCGGAATCAATAAATACCGGAGTTGCATTTTCATATAATATTGGATTGCAGGTAGCGCTGAATGTAAGGCTTGGAGTAAATACTATGTCTCCCTCTCCGATACCAAGAATCCTGAGTGCAAGATGGATTGCTGCCGTTCCTGAACTCAATGCCGAAGCATGACCTGCTCCGGTATATGCCGTCATTTCTTTTTCAAGGGCATCTACATTGGGACCAAGCGGTGCTACCCAGTTTGTATCAAATGCCTCTTTTATGAATTCCTGTTCTTCGCCATGCATAGTAGGACTGGATAAATATATTTTCTTTCTGCCCACTATCTGCCACTTCCTTTCCCGGATTCTTCATCCTCATAATGATAGGTAGGTACAATTTTTTGAATTAAAGGTCTTATATCGGAACTTTCAATAACACATTCGTCTTTTAACTCTTTTAACTGGATAAAAAACTCCTGCTCATCCAGTTCAATCGGTCTGCCTATGTGAATCATCTTATTGGCGGTATCCCGCAGACCTTCTTCATCCATAAGCAGTTCCTCATATAGTTTTTCTCCCGGACGAAGACCTGTAAATTCAATCTTAATATCTTCCCCGACACGATAGCCGGATAAGCGTATCAGGTTTTCCGCCAATGTTAAAATTTTAACGGGTTCACCCATATCCAGTACGAAAATTTCTCCACCCTTTGCATATGCACCGGCCTGCAATACCAGTGACACGGCCTCTGAAATCGTCATAAAATAACGGATGATATCCGGATGGGTAACGGTAACGGGACCGCCTTCCTCAATCTGCTTACGGAACAGCGGAATTACGCTGCCGTTGCTTCCGAGTACATTGCCGAAACGTACTGCCACAAATTCCGTATTATAGTGTTTATTAAAAGTCTGGATTATCATTTCACATATTCGCTTGCTGGCTCCCATTATATTAGTGGGATTTACCGCCTTATCGGTTGATATCATAACAAAGCGTTTTACACCGCTCATAGCGGCTGCCTGTGCTGTCTTAAAGGTACCGAACACGTTATTTTTAATCGCCTCGGTCGGACTGTCCTCCATAAGCGGTACATGTTTATGTGCGGCAGCGTGATAAACAATATCCGGTTTATAGTTGGCAAATATCCAATTCATACGGTTTGTATTACGTACCGAGGCAATCAGTACTATCAGATCCAGCTCAGGATGCTTCATTTTAAGTTCCTGCTGCATATCATAAACACTGTTTTCATAAATATCCAGAATAATCAAGCGTTTAGGCTTATGCTGGGCAATCTGCCGGCAGAGTTCGCTTCCGATGGAACCGCCGCCGCCTGTTACAAGGACTATTTTATTCTGTACATAACCCAGAATGGAATCCATATCCACACTTACGGGGTCTCTTCCGAGCAAATCCTCGACTTCGACATCACGCAGCTTGCTTATGCTGACATCTCCGTTTACAAGTTGATACATACCCGGTAAGGAGCGCAGTTTACAGTTGGTATCTTTACATATTTCCAGTATACCCTTGGTATCGGACCTGGGAGCGGAAGGCATTGCCACAATAATCTCATCAATACCGTAAATATCGGCACATTCTACTATCTTGTCCCTGCCGCCTGCCACTTTGATTCCCTGTATATATCTTCCCCATTTTCCCTTGTCATCATCAATAATACACTTGATGACCATAGTGGAAAAATTACTGTTTACAATTTCTTTTATTATCGCATTGGCCGCTTCTCCGGCTCCGATTACCATTACCGATATCTTGTTTTTCTTATTCTGCTGTTTATGTTTTAACCCTCTGAAAAATCGGTATGAAAATCGACTGACAAATACGCAGCTTATCATCAGGAACATATAAAAGAAATAATAGCTCCTTGGCACCGCCTGTTCGGTCACCCTGAAAAACTGCAGTCCGATTCCGTTAATAACGGTTGAGGTAACACAGGCTACAACGATATTCTGAAGTTCGGTTTCTCCCGCAAAAGCCCAGAGACTACTGTATAGATGGAAAAAATAAAATATTACCAATGTCAGAAGAATATTGATAGGCATAAACCTTTCAACAGGACGCATAAAAGTTGACGGTATGGCGGCTACATCCAACTCATATCGGATTAACAATCCCAGATAACTTGCCAGAATAACACTGATAACGTCATATATAATAAGTGCCGTTCTTCTATAAAATAATTTTACGTTAAATGCTCTTTTCATTTTTTCGCATACCTCCGCGCCCCTTCTCCACATCATTAAGCAGCGGAGCCAGCGCTAATAACAGACAGAATGCAATCGGATTACAGGGATGGAATATCCATTCGGTCAATCCCGCCACCGCAAATGCAATGAGAATCGCAAGCGGAAATATACTGCATCGTCTGTCATTTTTTCTCTTTGTATCATATATTAATGATTGTATAAAAGTGCAAAATCCAAATAAAACAAATACTATACCTACCGGAATGCCATGATCATGTATTACCTGAAGATATACGTTGTGAGCGTGAACAATCATTTCTCCGCTTGGAAGAATGATTTCCATCTTGTCGTGGCCTGTCATATTCATATTGCCGGCATATAGTTTGAAAATTTCAAATCTGCCGTTTGCATATGTTTCGGCATCACTTTCTTCTTCGGAATAACCCTCGATATCGGGCAGTACAGCTCCTGATACTTCTGTCGAAGCGATCAGTAATTTATCTATGATATCATCTTTGGCATAGTCAAAGGATTTAATACACTCATCTTCCGGGATTCCGAGTACTTTCATCTGAAATACCTGTATAAATCTTCTAAGGCTTATATAATATTTGGAATCCATATCCCTGCCATGTACTATTTCACTTGGAAGTTCCTCTATTTCCATAGTCTCAGGCTGCGCAACCACCGCAGGTATAATCCTCTGAGCTGTAAAAACCGCAGGGAAACACAATATAACCGCAAGAAGCATCATAATGAATGCATTGGCCAACGAGCGTACCTTCTTTTTCATACCAAGGCAGGCTGTCGGAACTACGATCAATGCCATTACTATTACGGCCAGATAGCCTGTCCTTGACAGTGTAAAAATAAGATATTCAACCGAAATACCAAAAACAGTAAGCTCTTTCCATATATAAGAAAGTTTCCGATTTCTTCTATATGCATCAATGAACTTAGCAAGCGCCGCACACACTACCATCGATAAGTATACGGCTGAAATGGTTACGGTATGAAAGATGAACGGATACCTTGTATATATAAAAAACATATATGGTCTGTGCAGCAGACAATAACCTGTCATAACAAGAAAATGTAACAGGATTCCGTTACAGATATTCTCCGTCAGCCTCTTCTTTTTATCCCACACTGCCATACGTACATAATATAACGAAAAAGCGCAGACCAGATATATCGGCCATCCCCTGGTGTTTCTAAAAATTATTAAAAGAGCAAAGAACACCGCCAGTACGATTCCGTATACAGGACTGACAGTAATACTGTCGATTTTCTTTTTACCGGACAAAGCGCTAAACAAAATACAAATAGTATTAATAATTACAATTCCCGCAATAACTGCTGCCCAGATACTCAGATATACAAGCCTTATTTCTTCATCGGTTCCTGCCGGATCAATATGAGACTTATAGTAAAAAAAGCCTGCTATCGCTGCTATTATAAGATAAAGCATATTGACAACATTTATGATCTCTTTACGCTTATATGTCATGATGACAGCCAGCCCAAAATATATCAGCATCTCCCGGTAGGCAAGCGTATGATGCAGTTCATACAGACCGTTCATATAATTTACGCCTGCCTGAATTGCAAACGCAAAAAATACTGCCTGAAGATAGTCTGTCCATCTGTCACACAAGAGCGACCAGCCCATATCGTGACTTTTGTTAAACCTCTTATGATTGATTCCATAAAGCAGAATAGCTGCAATAATCAAAACTCCGATTTCAAAACAGATATTTGTCTCAATTTCCCATGAAAATAAACACAGGGGCCATATCGCTATTATGCTTATAAATGCCGCAATTATAACAACCGGATTGGCAACTCTCTTCCACACGGTTTCTACAGTAATCAGCTTATCTTTTTCCGGATATTTCGCATAATATTTCCCGGCGGCGAAAGATACAATTATTCCAAGCAACACAAGCAGGGCATCACACATCAGTGTTTTGCCCTTTCTCAAAGGAATTCTATAATCATATTCCGTAATTATATTATGCTCCGTATCTTCTATGCTGCCATAATACAGTGTTCCGTTATAAATCGTTCCGGAGTCCGCCGTATCTTCATATGCAACATAAAAGTCGGAAGAAATACCCTGTATTAAATAATAATATTCCCTGCCGACTTCGGTATCCTGATTTAACTGTACCTCGCAAAATCCAGGCATTTCTTTAATATCATCGGTGGAAATAAACTGCTGCATCAGGATTTTCATAGAAGCATCATACAGGATAAAATTAAATTCTTCTCCTGCAGCCTCATTTAAAAAATAAATCCGAATCTTCTGCAGATGATCATACTGCGCAATAAACATCTGCATCACTGTATAATCCTGCGTAATTGCCTCTGACTGCATAGACATCTGCTGATTACTTTTCGAGACCACAGTTTCATTTACAAGCCTAAGCGGCCATAATGCAATTATGATACATATAATTATAATCCAGACCGTACCACAGACTGCCTGGCGTCTATTTATAATTTTATCCATCTTTATACAAACACTTTCTCAATGTTATCATACCGGCATTCAGGCACTGTGCACCTTGCTTTATTGTAGCATAACCGGATTTATTTTACAACTTATCCTCTTCCAATGCTATCGCTGCAAAAAGAGGCAGTCCGAACCAGAAAATCAGTACATATCTGGGCAGATAAGTAGGCCCGAGAATTACGGTCAACCAGATAAGCAACACCAGCATATAAGGTATCAGTATATAATATTTCCTACGGTAAAGCACATATCCGAAAGCAAACGCAAAACACCAGAACAGGCAGCCCGGCGAATATATCATAGACAGTATCGGTATCTTCTCCTGTTCAATCTCCAAAGACAGCCTGCGGTATGCTTCATCAAGCCAGGGAATCTTACTCTCCCTAACCCCCGGAAGCTCCACCTCATACCCAAAATATGAACTGTCCCGATAAGTAAACGTAAAAACAGTATTGCCTGAATAAACGTCGATCACCGTATCCGGATACCAGAAACCGTAGGAAGTCATAAGCCATGCATTTATATAGGACAGCGGTTTCTTAAGCCCGATTTTAAACCATAACTTTGCATATCTGGATCTATCCTTCATAAATGCATCGTTATTAAAATGATATTTTACCGGATCGGAGAGTTTGGAATTATAAAGTACAAGCGCATCCTCAGACAGTACTTCATGCAATACTGCAATATCTTCTTTTTCAAATACCTCTTTATTAAATTTATATGTTCGTGCAATCTGCTGTATAGGCACCGTAAGAATTTCCTGGTTTTCCTTAGTCTGCGCATGGAATATGAGTGTAAGGGAGCCGCTTATTAAAAAATAAGAAGCCAATGTTATTATCAATATTGCGCATATCTTTTGACGATATTTCTTATGGTAAAAAATCAGGATCGGCACCACTACTATAAAGGCATAGATACCGTTCTTACGAAACAGCATCATTGTAAGTGCACTTAGGACAAAAAAGAGCATTCGTGGTTTTGACGCAAAAAATTCGTCTCCGGATATGCCCATCTCAATTATGCATATCAATAAGAGCAATAACGCCGAAGTAAAAATCGCATCCTTCGCAGAACACAGCGTAAACATTACAATTACCGGGAAAAAGGCAAAATATAATACCGAAACAAAACGCAGCAATCCGGAAACCTTCTTTTTCCTGAGATATGAAAGCAGAAAAGTAAAGGTACCGGACACTATGAGCATCTGTATAAATATATAAGCGGCAATTCCCTGGTTATAGGAATCCGTTATTTTGTGAACCGCACAGATAATTCCGCCCAACATCAGTACATGCACCAGCGGATGATGAGTTGAGAATGTTCTGGATGCAACCTGCATATATTCCTCCTGTGCGTCATATACAAAAAAGCCCGGATATACCGCAAGCAGTACCGGAAGCCAACACAGAATCAGAAAAACAAAAATAATGATATCCTCATTCTTAGATATAAAGTGGGGAGCTTTGGTCAGTTTTACAGTGTTTTCAAACTGCTGCTTACGCTCTTCCATACGTGTCAGGAAATTCCAGAATTTGCGTACCAGAATTGTAAAAAGACAGGTCAGTACAGGCAGAGATACCCAGAATTTCCAATCTTTAAAATCCACATTCCCTTCTGCCTCAAGCCTTGCCCCGAAGAGCATTGCCGTTGTAAATAAAAAAGACAGTACTCCTGCGATTTTCCATCCCCTGATATCCTGTAGATCTATTGTATGCAGTGACAATCTAACAGCATATATACACAGCATCCAGACAAATACCGAAAATATGCTGTTAGTAAAGACTAACTCATTTCCCTTTAAATTCAACATCTGGGGAAAGCACAATGTCCCCAGAGTCGCAATTACAAAACTTATAAAATTTAGTTTAATTTTGATATTTAACTCATTCACGTTCATTGATGCTCTCTCTGATCACATACTGCGGTGAGTTGTTTAAGGAAATGTAAATTCTTCCTATATACTCTCCGATAATACCCAGCATCACCATCATCATACCGCCAATAAAGACTATAGCTGACATGAGTGAGCTGAAACCAATCACTATATTAGGATCAACGAGTTTTCTGATCACGGTATAAATTCCGTATATAAATCCTGCCATAGCTACAAAACCGCCTATTACGGTCGCCATTCTAAGCGGTTTAATACTGAATGCAGTGAAACCGTTAAACCACAGCGCAAAGAGTTTCCCCAGCGTATACCCTGATGTTCCTATTTCACGCTCCCTGTGATTTACATCAACATTGGCAATCTTATTGGTAGTACGAAGCACCAGTCCGATAACATATGGATAAGGATTGGTATATTTAATCATCTCGTCAATAATAAAACGCTTTGCTGCAAAGTAACTGGATATATATAACTCCTTGGGTTTATTTAACATAACGCGTGTCATTAATTCATTTACCTTACTGCCGAAGTTACGGAAGGCGGAATGTTTTTTACGCTCATATTCGGCATATACAACGTCATAACCTTCCTTCATCTTATCCAGTAATTTGCCGACTTCTCCTGCCGGAGTCTGACCGTCGTCATCCAGACATACTATAATATCACCATGCACATAATGAAAACCTGCCATTAATGCCGCATGCTGTCCGAAATTTTTTGCAAGATTAACACCGCAGACATCCTCTCTCTTAGAACAGATACTGCGTATTACCTCAAAAGTATCGTCCGGCGAGCAGTCGTTTACCAGAACTATCTCATAATTATAGTCCTTCACCCTTCCCATAACATCCGTTATTTCTTCGACTACTTTTTCAATGGTCCGGGCTGAATTATAGCATGGTATTACAAAGCTGACCAACTGACTCATTATTAGTTAACCTCCTATCGGTCTACCCGACAATCCATAAAAATCATATTTCTTACATTTCCGTCTATTGCAATCTTTTCCTGCCTTCCCTCAATAACGTGAAAGCCTGATTTTTCATAACTTTTTATTGCTCCGATATTATCTTCAAAAACCCGCAGGAATACATAGACAAGTCCCAGTTTTTCAAACGCATAGGAAAGTGCCAGTTTGGCAGCTCTGGTTCCATAACCTTTTCCCACCGCATCATCTTCTCCGATAAAAATCCCATACTCCGCACAGTTTTCCCGTCTGTCAATATCTCTGAAATACACGCTGCCTATGGCCCTGTCCGAGCCTTTTTCACAGATAATGAACTGCACAACATGTCCTGTCTTCACCTGAGTTTCTATCCAATTAAGATGCCCCTCTACGGTAAAATCATCCTGATATATAAAATTCCGACGCACCCTGTCTTTGTTACGCCATTCTACGATTTTGTCCGTATCCGTAACTTCCATATTTCGCAGATATATTTCATCCAAGTTCTGCAACTGTTGTTCCTCCAACTGCCCTTCTAATTTTCCATCACTTGATAAACCTCATATTTATCATATATTAAGTCTGTCTGTCTAAGGGACACGCTGTATCCTTTGTCCGTATAATATTCAATGAGCCAGTCTGTTCCGGAATCTTCATCTTTATCTACTATAAAATAAACCCCGTCACTCATTAACAGTCCATCCGCCGTATTATCAATTCCAAATACTCTGAGTTTTTCTTTATATAACGGAGTTTTACACATCCATCCGCCCATTATATCATAATTTGTAAGAGAATTGTCTACATTTTTGAATATCTTCTGTGAAAAACTCACCGTTGAATAGACATCTTCGAAATAAAAATTCTCCGGATGAGACCTGCAATACTGTGAAATTGCCTCTGCTCCGCGGTTTGCCTCTTCACGAATCTTTGCATCCGCACTGACTGCGTTGATGCTGCGAGTAAGATTGGTAAGACAAATTATGGAGATAAGTAAAATATATATAAATATTATTGTGTTGGCAGCCGGGCCGACATTTTGCAATTTAGCAAAATTATTAGTATCTTCCTGCTTTCCCGTTTTATTTTTAAATCGGCAGGAGTGTATACAAAGCATACCCATAAGTACCATAAACTCAGCCAGATACAAGGAATGCGTAATCCTCTCAGGGTCTCTGCCTTTCAGCATAATATACATCCACAAAATCGTCCTGAATATGCCAAGCACCACAAGTTCCCAGATAAAGCTCCATCTTTTTTTATCAGTACCGCCCTTGAGGGCATACCAAAACCCCGAAACAAAAACACACGCATATCCTGTAATCACCAGTAAATTATATGGTGCATCACCTATATGAAAAGTACGATAGATATATTCTCTGCCCTTGGTGATAATGCGATCTGTAAATGTCTGTTCTCCGGTCACACCATCTGCCGTGATATCCGCCGCATATGCCGCAATTTCAGCCATCACTTTTTCATCAATATCCTCATCCAGCCCGAAATTATAATTTGCAAGCAACTCCTGCTGTGCATCGCTAAGACCAATAGATGAAAGGTATTCGCTGTGCTCACCGCTTGTCAGTATGTCATAATGAAAATCATAGACTTCTGTCCTTTTATCAAAAAACTCAACGGCCGCCCTCCAGCCTTCGCTTCCGTATGCTGCAAAGTCAATCAGTCTGCTAATAAGCATTCCCGCAAGAATACAACCTATTACAATTCCATATTTTATATAATTTTCTTTACTGAAAAATTTTTCCTCCTCAACCCATCTGAACAATCCCGCAAGGGCAATTAAAGGAAAGACCAGAAGCAGCATCTCACTCCTTAAATTATAGGCCAGTATTACAAGCAGGATTGACGGGATATTTCGAATGACAAATTCTTTGGGAGATAATCCCTTTTTTGTTGTCATAAAAAGAAAAATTGCTGCTGCCGCCAGCATGGTGCAGGCGACCGTATACTGAACCGCAAGCATATGAGGCAGTATAACTCCCCACATAAATAATGTCATAAGCGCCATACAAGTAATCTTTGCCTGCCAGTTTTTCAATAAAGTAAGCAGGCGAAAACCTACTAAAAATAAACTTCCCATCTGACACAGACATAAAAACAACCCGTACCAGGGCAGTGTTCCGGCTAGTTTATAACACAGACTTATAAAAGCTCCCAGAATATAGAGAGTCTGCATATTATGACCGTTCGGAGTGCCGGCATAAACCCCTGCCATAACATCCTTCATCATAACATCGTCATTTAAGGAATAATAGAAATCGTAGAAAATTGACATAGCCAGCACACTGACTATAACAGTCAATGATATCAGTATACAGTTTCCATACTTATCCCACAAACTATGAAATTTCATTAACCATATACCTTTCCCTGTACCGTACAAATATCTGCATTGAATGCCTTGATAACTCTATAATACTTTCCGAACATAGCCCTATTTATAAAATTCCTTAATCTGCCCGGTTATATATTCCACCTCATCCTCAGTCAGTTTATAAAACATAGGCAGACGGAGGATTCTCTCGCTTTCTTTAGTTGTGTATTTATCTTTCCCATGGAAACGGCCATACTTCATACCTGCCGGTGCCGAATGCAGCGGCACATAGTGAAATACCGCGAGAATATCTTTTTTCTTAAGATGTTCAATCAGACGGCTGCGCTCCTCCATATCTTTAGTTTTAATATAAAACATATGTGCATTATGAGTACAATGGTCCGGAATATAAGGAAGCTCTATCTTTCCTTCTTTAGCTAACGGAGTAAGCAATTCCATGTATTGATTCCATCTTGCCAGTCTTGCCTGAGTGATTTCTTCCGCAAGCTCAAGCTGCGCGTATAAATATGCCGCATTCATATCACTTGGGAGATAGGAGGAACCATAATTCTGCCAGCGGTACTTGTCCACCTGACCTCTAAAATACCTGCTCCTGTCGGTTCCTTTTTCCCTAAGGATTTCAGCGGCTTCAATATCCCTGACATCCCGGATAAGCAGTGCTCCACCCTCACCCATACTCAAATTCTTCGTCTCGTGAAAACTGAAACAGCCAAACTCTCCGAAAGTACCAAGTGCCTTTCCTTTATAAGATGCCATAATGCACTGGGCAGCATCCTCTACGACTGCCAGATTATACCGCCTTGCAATATCCATAATAGTATCCATTTCACAGCCTACGCCGGCATAATGCACCGGCGCAATAGCCTTGGTACGTTCGGTTATTGCATCCTCAATCAGAGTTTCGTCTATATTCATGGTATCCGGTCTTATATCCACAAAGACCACCCTGGCTCCGCGAAGTACGAAAGCATTGGCAGTTGATACGAAGGTATATGAGGGGAGGATGACTTCATCTCCCTCTTTAATATCAATCAGAAACGCTGCCATTTCGGTTGCATGAGTACAAGATGTAGTGAGCAGGCATTTGGTGGTTTGAGTAAGTTCCTCAATATACTCACTGCACTTGCGGGTGAATGGACCGTCGCCACAGATTTTCTGGTTTTCAACGGCTTGTTTCATATATTCAATTTCCTTACCCGTATACGGTGGGACGTTGAAATTTATCATAATTTTTTTGTTCCTTTCGAGGTGGGATTGCGAGACTCCGAGATGGGGCGCAATACTTATAAATATTAACAATAATCTCCTATATTTTACCATAGGTGTAGTTATTCGTAAATTGCATATTTCATATTGCAGAAGGTTTCCTCATAGCCGTAATCTTCTATGAATTGCAGTAATATTTCTAATTTTTCATCAGAAGCAAAGGCTTCTTCGTTAACACCGAACCATTCGTAAGCCTCAGGATCTCCGGTTCTGTATGCTGCTATGGCTGAGGATACAATTATTATTGGCCTATCCGAATCCATATTGCCTTCTACCGCTTCCATATCCTGCTCAAACTGCTCCAGCCTGTAGGAATCTAAATCAGGCCAGGAGGTTGATATTGCGGGAGGCATATCCAGTAAATAGCTTAGTCCCGGCAACTCTTTGTATAATATGACTTTACGCCCTGCAAAGTCATTTGCCTTAGTATGTTTGACCAAATCAGTCAGCGCCACCGCATTATCTCTTGTCGTATATATTCCCTCGCTTTTAGGAATTTCATTAGCGAGAGTATCTCTTTTTTCACCCCGGACGCCGTCATTAAAAACAAAATTCATGTGAAAACATATGCTTTGTATAAGAAGCATAACAAACAGTGCCGCAAGCATGCTTTTCCATGGAAAATGAATGCTTTTTCCGGCAGTCTTTCTAAAAAATCCTACGCATATCCAAAGGGTAAAAGGCGCGGCTATAAAGAGGTTATTGATAATAGGATATAGCCTGTTGTTACTTCCCAGAGGGGTGACAAGCATTTGTATAAGTATAAGCAAGGCAAGAGTCTTATCTTCTATACTATACTTTTTAGAAATGAGTAAATACACTGCGCAGGCTGCGGTCAAGAGCAGGAAAAAAACTGCCCACTGGTATATGCTGCCATAGTAATAATAACCGAAGTCAAACATTCCTTTTCCCCAGTAGAAACGAATAAGTATACAGCATATCGCTATACAAAGCAGACAAAACAGCCACTCTCCCTTTTTCGGCACGAACTTTTTCTTAAGTACATATATCATATATAAAAAGCCCATACAGACAGTAGCAAAAAGAAGCCAGAATAATCCGGTCATATAGTCACCGAACATACCAAACAGCATAGCATAGGGTTTATAGTCCACTGCCTTATCGGTCATGGCAAACATATTTTTTACCATTTCAGGATAAGCCCCTATGCCGTATTTCATACATATTGATATAAACGGAATTCCAAAGCCGATAAGATATCCCGCTATGCATATAATGGTATCTTTTATGCATTTACTGAATTTTTCTTTTCTGAGCCATGCGGCATACCACAGTGCAAGAATAAAGGCTGTCTGTACCACATTGGGCATCCTGACCGCAACGTTCACGCCAAGGTATATTCCTGCCAGAAGCATATATCTTGTATACTGCTTATCTTGAACGCATATTCCTTTATACAGCAACAGTATCCCTGCTCCCATAAAAAGATAGGTCAGGTAATTATACAGAATAGTCGTAGGACACCAGCACAGACTAAGTGCAATCATTTCCCCGACAAAAACTATAAATGTGGGAATTTTTTTACGTAAAACAAAGTAGAAGATAAGTGCGGTTGCCGATAATATGAGCCCCGTATAAAAATATATTCCAATCAGCATACCGCCTTTAGGAAGCCTCGTAAGCAGATAACCTGCCACATTTGCCAGATATGTAGCTACCATCCATGTACTGTCCGAAGTCGGAAAATACTGAAAATTAGTCAGGCTGTAAGCAGTATCCACAATATCTAAGCCCTGATTAATTTTGATCAGGGGATAGAATGTCAGTATTACTACAAATATGCAATTCTCTATATAACCGCGAAATTTGTTATATAATCCAACTACTTTTTCCATAACTATTTATCTCTCTTTTTGAAGACCTTCATTACTCTTTCAAAGAAATAGGCTCTTATGAAATCCACCAGCGTACCCAGTAAGTAAATTACCACAACACAACCAATCATATGCGGCAGTGCCCGCCATGTACTCCTTACACTTTCCACTTGCAGCCAGGCCGGCCACTTATAACGAACCAGTATATGTTCATGCAATAGATAAACGCCAAAGGTATAAGGTGCCAGCCGTCTTATTATACCCGCTGCCTTCCCTTCACGGATTTTAGTATTTTTAAAAGCACAAAAAAGTCCTATCGATCCAATAAGACATAATATATGGTTGTACGTATAGGGCATCTCCCAATAATACGAAAATGCGTCTATTCTTTTTCCAAGCAGATTAGCTATAAGAGAAAGGGCAAAGATGCCCAAACTTGAACTAACATATATACTTATGGCATTTCCTCTGTTTTTAAGCCATTCCGGACAGTAAAGACGCAAATACGCCGCAACCAGAAACAGGACTAAAAACCAGCCGTAATTATACCCATACTTATCGGTTTCCAGATATATCGGGAAAACAGATTTACCAACTGATAAGAAAAGCAGTAAGACTAATATTACTTTTTGCAAAGTTTTCTTATCCATACTTTTTGCCCCTGCCGCAAGCACCGGTGCAAAAATATACATAATAACATAAGCCGTTGCAAACCAGTAGTGCTCGGTCTCAATAGGCAGTATAAACCCAATCCAGTCATAATTTCCAAGGTCACTCCATGAAAGCATGCCTATACATATCATCGCCACCGGTATAAGCAGCGAATAAAAAAGAACCTGCGTAAGAAGGGAGATAATACGCCCCGCCTTCCATTCAGATTCTACAAGAAAATATCCGCTTATCAGGACATAGCAATTTACCGCAACAATACAGAAAGCTTCAATGAGTCTCATAGCATAAAACATGAGGGTCCTGTCCGCATCATTTGTTACTACAAAGCCTTTGACAATATAATGCAGTGTGATTATCATGAGCATTGCCACAATACGCAGCAATTCAAAATTGGTCTGTCGTTTTGAAACCATAGCAGGCACCCACCTCCGGTTTATCGTCGCTTTATATGCTTAATTTCATCTACTTCTTATCGGTAAATATCCAGATTTTACTCAGTATATAATTTGTTACAATGACAACTACCTGCGCAATCAATTTTGCTATATATTCATTGAAACCTGCCAAATCCACCATTAAAAACATGATGAACATCTCTAACAGCAGCGTTGCTATCCTTGCGCCTACAAACGAAACAAATTCTTTTGAAAGGCTTGATAAGCCTGAATTCTTACTTTTAAATACAAAAGCATGGTTTGTCCAATATGCAAAAATCACCGTAAGCACCCAGGATATTGCGGTTGCAGCCAGATATCCGGTATGAATCAGGTCATTAAATACATAGAAAAGAAAATAATTCAGCACAAATGCAAGGAAGCCGAAGATCAGGTAGTTTATTCCTTCTTCGTACTTTTTATATATGCCCCATATAAGTTTGAATAATGCTTTCATCTAATATGCTCCCATGATTTTGAAATAAGTTCCAAATAAAAAACCTTTCATATCATCTTTTTACATTATAAATAAAATTATGTCAGCCACTTTCTACGATATTATGATAATATCATATATCCTCTTTAATCACAACAAAATATCCTTGCTCATCAGTAAAAAACTTTATAAAAAGCAAAAGTATATCCGGCACATTGGTCAAAACCCCAACGGTTGCAGCCAATGACACCGGACTTGATAAGCCCCTATAATTCAAGCAGCTTCTCGCCCTTGATCCGGTTCGCACTCCATGCAATCACAGCAAATTTTCCATTGTTATGACGGTCAATGCGATTAATCCATTCCACTTCATTGCTAGCTTTCGCTTTCAGCAGGGAATTAGTCGTATTCGCATGATAGAATGACTGGTTGATTACCCACCATTTTGCAGCAATCTGCGCCCTGTTCAAATCATCTTCCAAACGCAATGCTTCGTAGACAGGTGTTGCTTCCGGCAATGTCACAATAACTACTTCTGTTTCATCACTTTTCAGTCTGGGCAATAATTTCTTTACAGACTCCGGCGTTTCGCCTTTAGTTCTCTGGATTTCTTTGTCATAGCTTTCCGTGGATTCCAACAAAAGCAATGTATGACCTGTAGGTGCGGTATCAATGACCACAATATGATCATCCGCTTTTTCTACAATCTCCGCAAAGGCACGGAATACAGCAATTTCCTGTGTACATGGTGAACGTAAATCTTCCTCGATATAGGCTATATCCTCTCCGGATAGACCGTTTGCCCTTGCTTTTGACAGCACTTCATCCTGATAATTTTTTAATTCAGCCTGTTCGTCAATATGGCTCATTGTAATATTTTCAGCCTTCTCTAATACAAATTTCAAATGAGCCGCCGGATCCGTTGTTGTAAGATGAACCTTTTTACCACATTTTGCAAGACCTAATGCAATCGCAGCAGCGACAGTGGTCTTACCAACACCACCTTTCCCCATAGTAAAGACTACTTTTCTTCCTGCTTCATCAATGGACCGTATAACATCCTGAAGCTGATAGAAGTTCTCCGTATTAGGAATCTCGGTCTTTATTTCCTGCCGGTCACTGCTCAGCATAGAACGCACGTTATCCAGTCCGGTAATATTGTATGCCCGCAGTGGAATCTGATAGGTTGAAAGCTCTTTCAGTTCTTCCGGTATTGCACTTAGCGCATCCTGCTGCTTCTTATAGAGCATAGCAGATATTTCATCGTCATGTTCCGTAAGAACCCCATTTACTACCAGCATCTGGTTTCTTACTCCCAACTCTGCCAGTTCATGAGATGCCCGTTGTGCTTCCTTTAGAGGAGCTTCTTCAGGGCGCGTCACTAATACAAGTGTAGTAACCTTTCCATCGGCAAGAGTCTCAACCGCATCCTTGTAAACAGCTTTCTTGCTCTCCAGACCGGATAACTGTCCAAGACATGACGCACCGTGTGTACTTTCACTGATAAAATTGCTCCATGCGGAAGGAAGCTGGAGCATCCGCAGTGTATGACCTGTAGGTGCCGTATCAAAGATTATATGGTCGTAATTTTCCTGCACTTCTTTATCTGTAATGAAATTGGAAAATTCGTTAAATGCTGCAATTTCAATGGTACAGGAACCGGAAAGCTGTTCCTCCATATTGGCAATCACTGCATCCGGCATAATGCCGCGGTAAGGTGCAATCACACTCTCCCGGTATTCCGCAGCGGCCTGTATCGGATCAAGGTTTGCTACCACCAGATTTGGTACAGAAGGTATCGGTGTTCCTTTATTTGTCAATTCCATTGAAAAAACATCCTGCAAATTGGACGCCGGATCGGTACTGATCAGCAGTACCTTTTTATCCTGATCTGCAAGGGAAACCGCAGTTGCACAAGCTACAGAGGTTTTTCCCACACCACCCTTTCCGGTAAAGAACAGGTATTTTGTTTTTGTAATCTCAAACGGATTATAAATTGTCATGTCTAAACTCCCTTCACAAAACTAGCAGCATCCTTTTTCACTATCAGTGCAGCAGCTATCTTCTGTACTGGATTCATCCCCACAGCAACAAGGCGAATCCTCACAACAAGATGACACGCCCAACAATTCCGGTGACAACTCCAACCAGCTTGTAAATTCCTCATTGGACGGATATCTCCCCGTAATCACGATAAAATCATCTACCTCTATCACAGGCAGTTTATCCGGACCGAATTTTTTCAAAAATTCAGCCACAGACTTATTGTTCACAAACTCCATCGGTGCGCTGGTCAGATTATACCTTGCTACTTCAATACCGTTTTCTTTCAATGTATTCAATACCGTTGAAATACGGAGAAGTTCCGGATCAACACTAACACCGCAAAGACCTGTTGGGCAGCACATAGCCGGTTCATAAATTTTCATTGTTTTCATATAAAATATCCTCCTTTAATTGAATAATAGAAATATTTCTATGTTTATATTATATGAAAACCGATGTTTATATGTTACATTATTTAAACATCGGTATCATCCTTAACAGTTAGAAATATCAGAAACACAAATGCAGTCTTTTTTCTCTGTAAAAATATTGTGCAAAGTTTGTTCAACCACTCCAATATATTCTTTGTTTAATGAGTAAAAAATATTCTTGCCTTCCCGCCTGTCATTAACAATCTTAGACTCTATCAATATTCTCATATCGTGGGAAAGTGTCGGTTGTGTGATATGAAATGCTTCAAGAATCTTACAGGCACACAATTCACCACATGAAAGCATATCGACAATTCGCAAACGTTTGGGATCGGAAATAGCCTTTAATACTTTGGCCGTTTCTAAGTAAATCTGCTCCAATTTACTCACCTCACACATAGATTTTATTCTATATGTTATTATATTTATAATATAGAAAAATGTCAATATGTTTTCTACCGTTCCCGTACGGCTTTTCCATTTTCTACACGGTAGACCATGTCACACTTCTCAATAGTCTGCAGCCTGTGTGCAATTATGATAAGCGTTTTACGACCCTGCAGCATATTAATTGATTCCATAATCGCTGCCTCTGTCTCGTTATCCAGTGCCGAGGTAGCCTCATCAAGTACCAGTACTTCCGGATCCTCAAACAATGCCCTTGCAATACCTATACGCTGTCTCTGTCCGCCCGATATACGGATTCCGCGTTCTCCTATACTGGTATCAAGGCCTTCGGGCAATCCTTTTACAAACTCGTCCAATTGCGCTTCGCGCAAAGCCTCCCATACCTTGTCATCATCGATATCTTCATCCGCATAACCGAACGCTACGTTTTTGCGGATTGACGAATCAATCATAAAAATAGTCTGAGGGATATATCCTATATTTTTCAGCCACTCCTGATAATGTTCACGCACCTCTACACCGTCAGCAAGAATCTCTCCGCTTTGAAGCTGCAAAAGTCCCAGAAGAATATCCACCACCGTTGTTTTACCGGCACCGGATGTTCCTACTATTCCAACACTTTTACCAACCGGAATCTCCATATCGGCATTGTCGAAAATAAGAGTGCTTGTGTTCGGATATTTGTATGTGATGTTTTTAAGCTCAATCTTATTTTTAACAGGAAGTTTGGTGATATCCACCTTTTTCAAATAAGTTTCGGCACTATAGTCTATACTCTCATCTCTGATTTCTTCCTGAAGGTTATCGCTTACGCCCATAAAGAAAGGCTCAAAATATGCTATGGAAGTCAGATGATTGTTAATTCTGTTGGCACACGGAATAAGGCGCATGGCAACCAGGGCAAGCACGGTAAGCTGCGGCATAATACTGCTGACCTCGGTCCCGCTTAGAACCTGCCACATAACATACAATATCATACCTGCAATTGCAACGGTTTCTATTAACAGCCTCGGCGTAGCATTATAGAGATTATATTTTTGTACCGCGCCTACATAGCCAGCACCGCATTTGGAATATTCGTTTATAAAATAGCTTTCCCTGCATGCTATCTTAATCTCCTTGATTCCCATAACCGACTGTTCAATCCACTTATACAGACCGCTGTAAAAATCCTGATTTTCCTCTCCAGCTTTTTTCATTATAGGTTTCAGGATACATTTGATCACGATAAGCACTATAACTATGAGCACTGTAACCGTAACGCTCATCCAGAAATCCGAAATAAGACTCACTGCAACAAGAAATACAAATACAATCATCTCACTTATAAGCTGCAGAAGTGCAAGAATCAGACCATACATATTGTTGACGTCGGAAGTTATATTTCTCTGTATTACGGCAGTATCCGCATTCAAATAATACTCATACGGACGCTGCATAAAATTTATCATCATTCTTCTGGATGTGGCAAATTGGTTAGTGTAAACAAACTTGAGCTGCACTTTTTGCTGAAAAAACAGAAAAATATTCTTAATTGCAAATATTGCAATCAATGATGACATTACAAAGACAGTCAAGTCTCTGGTATTATCAATACTAAAAACCTGACATACAAACTGAAGATAGGCATGCTTTTCAATGGCATTCTCTTCTATGACCACATTCATTACAGGATAAATTGATGATACGCCCAGCGTTTCCAAAACAGCGCCTATCAGCATCAAAAAAATCAAAAATATCATTTTGTTTTTCTGCTTTTTATCCAGCAAAACCATCAATTTATTATAAATTTTTTTCATTCCGAATTTTGACCCTTAACCTATTCAATATACATAATATAAATTCTATAAACTCAATTTAAGATATAAACAAATAGATTCTATATTTTACCATAATTAACTATTTTAGTCAAAATCAGATTTGTTCATTCTGCCGATGTATCTCCGGCGCCTCATACTTATCCAGAAAATCCTCACCAAGAAATAAGATTTCATCCGCAAACTCGATTCCGTTGGGCACGGTCGATACCGATACCACCCTTTTGAACCTGAGTCCGGGAATAAAGTTCAGGATTTCCATCGGAAACATTCCGTTAAGAACTATATACTCCGAAAACTCTTTATCATAATCAAGCACATCCCTTGGATGCGGTTTAATCAATATCTGTCCTTCTTCTCCGTCGATTTCTCCATACTCATTAATAATATCCGTAAAAATCTGTTTCCTGACATCCAGCGCACACAGAGGTTCGGTAAGTACCAATATTTTATTTTTTGCACCACAGTTAAGTTTCTCCTGTAATGCATCCATATTTTCAATAAAAAGATGAATCAGAATATCTTTATCCGACTCTGTTAAATTTTTAACAAGCTCTTCCCGCGGCTGCTCGATATATTTTTTACATTGATACGGAACAACACTCTTGTCGTTTATCTCCATATCAATACAGTATTTGCCGTAACCGTTCTGGATAAAAATAAAATTATGTTCGGACATCCATGCCTTAAATTCAAAATGCCCTCTGTTGTCATATCTGGCGGTATCATAATACTGTATACAATTAAGTCCGTCTTCAAGTGCATGATAATATATTTTCTTATAGCTTAAATAATAACCTATAGGGTCGGAATCACAGAATACATAAATATCCTCATACTGCTTAAAATCTACAGGGGCGTAAGGTTCCTGATATTTTCCCAGCAGCTTTGTATATACAATCCGGGCTAGCATATTGATGACAATGTTGCCTCTGTCCTTGTGAAATTTCTGCAGTTTCGGAAAATATGTGTCGGGTTTTTCATCAAACATATATACTTCCTCAAATAAGCCACAGGTCCTTGCTCTTTCGGCAAGGTTACCAAAGTTATTGGACATGGTGCTTAAGACAAGGGTTGCCTGGCCCTGCTGCTCTTTGGGGAGAAACAACTCCTTCAGACAGGTTACATATACGTGATAAAATGTGTGGCATACATAAATTCGTTTTTTCATGTGCGAGGTCCTTTACCGGTTGTTTTATATTATTGCGATGTTGTTACCACTGATTCCATGTCATATAAATAATTGTGGACAATATCATAGTTACGCATACAGTAATACGAACTGTTTTGGATAGAATATTGAATAATTTATTATGCAAAACTTCCTTGGTGCTGTCTGACAATCCCACCGCTATAAACACCAGACATATGACAATATATCTGAAATCACTGCTGCAGGTATATGGATATTTCAGGGAAAACGCGGCAAAAGCTGACACGAATGTCATGTATCCTGTTATAAGAAAAACAGACTCAAGTTTACTTTCCCATACTGATTCCCTGTATTTTTTATATTGAGTAATAATGAATATTACCATTGAGCATATAGCTGTTATAATTGCAGTGACATATACAATCCGGCACAAAAGAAGGGGGAATCCTGTAAGAGTTTCCGGATACTCTTCTGCAAACAAAGAAGTTTGAAACATAATTACCCATATATTATGGATCACATCACCGCTTAACGGATGAAACGGGAACTCAAAGTGCCAGTCTGCAAATGAAGGAATACCCAGTCTTGCCCATAGTCCATAATCTCCGGTATACATCACGGAAGTTTCCGTTGCAGATGCAATACCCGGTTTTTCATGAAAAAGGATAAAATTCCTGACAATCCATGACAGACCTATTGTCGCCGAGATTATTCCAAACAATATATAGTTTTTGATATTGCTTACTATTGCCTTCTTTTCTCCTGTACGAACAACACTTATAAAATCCAGCAAAAAAATCAGTCCAACCGGCAAGGCTATCACAGCCGTATTAATTTTACACAACATTCCGAAAGCTATGGAAAGCGCAATTAAAATCATATTCTTAAGACTCTTTTCCCTGATAAAACACAGGGCTGATAAAATACAGCAGGCAAGAAGCAGGGTGGAAAGCATATCATTATTGATACTTCCGGACATAATGGTTAGCGCCGGATGAAATGCTGCCAGCATCAAGCCCACATAAAGTCCTCTGCCTTTGCTTCCGATTTTTTTAAGAATCAGGTATGTAATAAGCATAAACAAACCTGAGTAAAATAACGGAAGTATCTGCAGATTTTCAAACGCCAAATCCTCCGGCATACCAAAAGAAGTCAGTACAATAAGCCATATAGCAGAAATCGCATAATGAAGCGGCGGATGATAGTACGAAAAAAGCTGATAGGGATTCATATCCGGCAGCTTATGAAATTTATAAATATATTCAATATAACCGATATGTCCGGGATTAATCTGCGATGTGGCTATGCCGGTATAAACTCCCTCGTCATGCTGTCTTTCATACAATCCGGACAATAGCACATAACAGCAATGCAAAAGCATGGCTGAAAAAATAATTGCAAATACTGCCTTCTCTTCGGTTAGTTTGACCTTGCCCAAACTATGTAATAAAATAAGTATTAACCATACAGCAAGTATGATAAACGTGCAGCCATAAATTACAACATTACGTGAAAATGTCAATGGCAGAACATTTCCCTGAATAGCCATAGTTATAAAACTCAGGGCTGTCAGCATCAAAACTACAGATAATGATAAATTTATCTTAAATGATTTCATACCTGACTTAAAACCTTTCAAAGAAATTTATCCTTTGTACCACAACTTTTCTGTAATGTATTATAGCATAACACGGACTTTTTTTGTATAATTTGTAAATATAAGGAAGCTAATTAATTGATTTATATAACACACTGATAACGGAGTCAAACACATGAATACCCGAAAGACTGTTCATTTTGCAATTTTAATTATTGTGTCACTTGTTATAGAACTTGTACCATTTAATTTTTCAGCATGGAAAAGTTTATTTTACAGAGACAGTATGACTTTTGAAAACTTTACAATAGAGGGCGTCAGTGAAAGTTCTGAGGTATCTGAAACACCTGAAATATCCGGCGCTTACAACAGCGAATACGTTACAACTTCCGACACTCAGATAATTCACATCACCGATGTAAATCAGGAATTGCATAATATTTTTCTAGGAATAACATCAGTAACCGGTTCTACAGAAACCACCGTAATACCTTACACCATAATGCTTACCGATGAGGCTAATCATTACCCTTATTCCCTGCCTGAAAGAAACATAGTCTCCGATATTAAAAAGAGCTATTACACTAACCTGTATCCCTCCGGTAAAGTCAAAAATATAGACATAGCGCTTTCACTTCCCGCCGGAAGCATCTTGAATTTACATGGAATACGCGGCAATGAACACATTCCGTTTATGTTCAGCCCAGGAAGATTTATTTTTGTCTTATGCGTGCTCCTTTTATTCAGCAAGGCGATGTCTGCCGAGCTGTGGAAAGAGACAATTTGTCAAAAAACAAAAAAGCAGTTCATAATTACTGCTGCCGTTATTCTTCTACTCATTGGCGCGTCATGGGCCATTTCACATGTGAATCCGATATGCATTACCTCTCCATGGCCTCATCACAAACAATATAATGAGCTTGCAGAGGCTATTGCAGCCGGACATTTTTATCTGGATGAAGAACCATCCGAAGAGCTACTCAATGTGGAGAACCCTTATGATACAATTTATTTACAGGCCAACAACATATATTATCTTGCAGATTATGCTTACTATGACGGAAAGTACTATGTGTATTTCGGCATAGTACCTGAGCTTTTGTTATATTTTCCGTTCTATATGTTGACCGGTCATCATCTTCCCAATTACGCAGCAGTATTCTTATTTTACTGCGGCTTTATTGCGGCGGTCTTTGCACTCTACAGAGAGATCATAAGAAGATGGTTTGCGCAGACACCCTATTTTATTTACTTAATGACCTGCATACTCACCGTATGCTGCGGCAACTATCTGTTTATCATTGCACGTCCGGATTTGTACGATACACCGATTATGGCGGCAAATATGTTTACCGCCGCCGGTCTCTTTTTCTGGATAAAAGGAAAAAATTCAAAATCCGGTAAAATCAGACCTGTACTATATTTCTTCGGTTCACTGTGTATGGCTCTGGTTGCGGGCTGCCGTCCGCAGATGCTGCTGTTTTCACTGCTTGCTATTCCAACCTTTCTGGAAGACATCAAAACAATATGCAGAGTTATCACTATGTCCGCCGGAAATGCAAGGCATTCTCATAAAGTTTCTGTTGACCATAGCAGTCAATTTGCATCCGATAATATCCGTATGATTGATATAGTAATGCTGTGTATCCCCTATATCATTATCGCAGCGGGAATCATGTACTATAATGCATCACGCTTTGGTTCTGTCTTTAACTTTGGTGCAACCTACAGCCTGACCAGCAACGATATGACCAAGCGCAGTTTCAATCTTCACCAGACACTGCTTGGATTATGGCACTACTTTTTCCGTCCTCCGGTAATTGAGAGTGATTTTCCGTTTTTGAAAGGGATACAAATTTCATCAGCGTCATATATGGGAAAACTAAATGCGGAATATACCTATGGCGGGATTCTGATAAGCAATGCTTTTTTATGGATACTGCTCTTTATTAATCGTGGGAAAGATCTGTTAAAGAGAAAAGGTGTGTGTGCTTTTACGTTAATAAATATATTCATTTCCGTTGTGTTGAGTATTGTAGATGTAACCGGCGCAGGTATCCTGCAAAGATATATGGTAGATATGATATTTGGACTATGGTTAGCCGCTGTTCTGCTATGGTTTACATTTGTAGAAAGTGCGATAGACAAAAAAACTCTAAAACCGCTTATGATACTGCTTGCCATAGTCTGCCTTCTACAGGCGGCATACGGTTTTGGCGTGATATTAGGTAACGGTGACTTAAGCGTCAACGTTCGGACCTCCAATCCGGAATTATATTACTACTTGAGTGAACTTTTCAGATTTTAAAGTGTAATCCTTTTTGCCATATTCATTATTCTGTCTCAACAACTATCATGTCAAGTGCCATCTTCCCGGTCTTCATCGCTTCATCTGCCGTATCTGCACTGGTAATAATATGGCCGAGCCTGTCATTACTTGACTTTGTTCCATGGACATTTTCACCTGCATTTTTGTATATGATAACTTCCTCCACACCTTGCAAATCATACACTTCATCAGGCACGATAATCCGCTTAATTATTCCTTCTTCTGCCTGAAGAAAATGTATTGCAGCACCTCTATTGCATTTATGTTCTATATCTATATTTTCACCCACAGCCAACTGCACGGATGCTCCTACCATATCTATTCCTGTAGATAAGGGCACAAGTTTGGAGGTAATAAAATCTCCGCCCAGTCTTGCAGCAAGTTCAACTACTTTGAGGCCATCCTTTGTTATCTTTATTTCGGTATGAGAAGGTCCATTTTGCAGCTCTATTGCCTTGATTGCATTTAATGCAACTTTTTTAATCTGCGCCTGCACTTCATCATCCAGCATACTTGGCTCACAATGCGCAAGCTCCACAAAGTACGGCGGCGGAGTGATATATTTATCTGTAATGGTTATTATCCGAGTTTCTCCGTTAACTGTCATCGCTTCCACGCTGACCTCTTTACCGGTCATAAATTCCTCAACCATTACTGTACCGTTCTTGGAATTTCCCAGACTGTACTCATACATATTTTTTAGTTTATTATCCAAGTCTTGTTCTGTTTCAGAATACTTATCAGATTTGGATTCCACTCCATCTGTACGCCCGGTTTGTCTTCTCCCGGACATATATTCCGCAACGTCCACAAGCAGCACGCCACGGCTTCCTGCATTATCTGCAGGCTTGACTATGCAATATCCGTTTAGTTTTTGAACCGCCTCTTTAAAGCCTTCATAATCCGACACCGCATAATACTTCGGAATCGGTACTCCGTTCTCTTTTAAACGGTTTCTCATATGACTCTTAATGGTAGCACAGAGGGAATCTTTATAGGACAGATCCGGTTTCTTTCCAAGTTTCTCATTTACATACGCAGCAGTTCTCACCGGTCCGTCACTTGTCGATGTAATAACTACATCCGGTTTGTAAATCAGCGCCTGACGATACACCTCATCCTGATCCAGAGTACTGACCACCAGCTTAACATCTGCCAGTTCAAAACCTACCGCATTCTCATCATAATCTACAAGGATAATCTTATATCCCATTTCTTTCGCTTTTTTAATTGCCGGTACCTGCAATGCGCTGGCACCAAGAATCATCATCTTCTTTTCCATACTTTATGTCTCCGCATATTATCACAGGCTCTTATACTTTAATTCCCCATTCTTTGCTTACACTATCCTAAATCTATATGTTTCCAGTCAAGGGGTGTTCCCCGCTCTATATCCGTTTTCGCTTTTTTTCCAAGTACCTCATCATAATACATAGGCGCAATACCAAAGGCCGGACGAATCGAGCGCATATTTTCCTCTGTAAAAAGTTCTCCGGCTTTTATATCTTTTACAACAAAAAGGGAACGCCCCTCTTCACGGCTTTTTTCCTGTTTGTCCGTCAGCTCATAGGTAACCTTTCCAAGTGCTTTTTCCACAATCCGGATTTCATCCACCATCTGTTTAAACTCAGCAGGTTCTATGGAAAATGCCCCGTCCGGTCCGCCGTCTGCTCTGGAAAGGGTTAAATGTTTCTCTACCATCCTTGCACCAAGGGCCACACTTGCCACAGCAACGGAAGAACCCATGCTGTGATCCGACAGACCTGTCATACAGTCAAAAACTTCTGCCATATTCGGAATAACCCTGATATTCATATCCTCATAAGGCGTCGGATAAGTGGATGTACATTTCAACAGAATAATCTGCTCATTACCCGCTTCTCTGCACGTCTTTACGGCTCTTTCAATATCTTCAAGATACGCAATTCCGGTGGCCAAAATTATCGGTTTACCCAGTCCCGCAATCTTACGAATAAGCGGAATATCCCTTATTTCAAATGAAGCCACTTTATATGCCGGCATTTTCATTTCTTCCATGAAATCCACCGCGGTAAAATCAAAGGGTGACGAAAAACATTCCATGCCGAGGTCATTTGCGAGCTTCATAAGCTTAGGCTGCCATTCCCAAGGTGTATACGCTTCCGAAAAAAGTTTATGACAGGTAGTGCCGTCCCAAATCGTCCCCTGGGTAATCTGAAAATACTCATTATCACAATCCAGGGTAATCGTATCAGCAGTATAAGTCTGCAGCTTTACCGCATCCGCTCCGGCTTCCTTAGCGGCATATACGATTTGCTCCGCCCTGCCATAGTCCTGAAGGTGATTGGCGGAAAGCTCCGCCACTATGAAAGTTTTTTCTCCCTCTCCAATGTATCTGTTTCCGATTTTAATTTTATCTAACATGTTTTCTCCAAATTTCAATATATTTTTTTTCGCCGCGTCAATTGACCAATTTGGTCAATATTTGTATCATTACTAAACTAGCATAAGTTTTATCAACATCAATTTCATAATCAACTTAAATCTTATGATATTAGTCTATTTAGTTTATTTCCAACATCATCTTATACTTCATCTCCGCCAGCTTCCAGTCAGAAGGATTGTCTATATCCTGCACCTCTGTCTCCGGCACTATGATTGGTACATAGCCGTCAGGCAGATCCCCTCCGCATGCCCGGTATCTTTCTACATTATAACAGTAAAACTGGCCGCAGTCATGATACATTGTTTCCAAATCCTGGGAACGCTTCATTGCGTTTTCGGGATAACAGTAAATAAGCTTATCATCCCTTATTGACATTCCTCTCTGTGGCGGGAACGAAAAACTCACTACCGGCATTATTCCGGAAGCATCCTTCTCTATCAAAAGTCTCATAGCTGCTTTCAACTTATCGGCAGTCACAAACGGAGCCGTCGGATATATGCAAGCCATATAATCAAAAGTTTTCCCTGCTTTCTCATAAGTCTCCAACACTTCCATAAGTACATCATCTGTTGTGGCATAATCGTCAGAAGTTTTTTCGCTTCTCATAAACGGTACGGATGCCCCGGCTTTTTTTGCTATTTCTGCTATTTTTTCATCATCGGTTGATACCATAATCTCATCAAATATACCGGCTGAAAGTGCTGCCTCTATGGAATAGCAGATGATAGGCTTCCCAAGAAAGTCTTTTATATTCTTTGAAGGTATTCTTTTACTGCCGCCACGCGCGGTGATAATTGCGATTGAACTCATATTAATAACCATGCCTTTCTCACAGCCTGCGTTCTTTTCACCACAGGTTATACAATTCTCTATAGACTCACTATAGCCTTAGCAATTCGCTCTGCCCCTCTGCCATCCGTCACTTCATGCAGTGCCATCTTCATCCGATTTCTAAGCCCTTCGTCATCCAGAATTTTTTTCAAACCATTGCATATGCTTTTTATACACTCATTCCTGTCAGACCTGATATCTCCTGCAAAAAGCATTCGCTCTTCCTTTGCAAAAAACTCACTGTCGTACTGTTGATTATCTGCACTGACAAAAAATACCGACGGCACCTGCATAGCACTAAGTTCAAACAGCATAGTCCCGGCTGCCGAAACTGCCGCATTGCAGCTTTCCATAAGCTTGGCCATGTTTTTCACATCATAATGAAGTTTTATATTTTCATAGTGCTCCGCCAGCTGTTTGAGTTCTTCGACATTGGGATTAAATCTTCCGACCACAGTATGAAAAACAACGCTGTCAAATTCTTTATCTTTTACGGCTTCGTTAAGTATACCTGACAGTACGTTATATGCATCCCCTCCACCAGAGCTTAAGAGGACATTCTTAATCTCCATCGATTCACTATTCTGAACATATTTATTAATTTTCATCTGTGAACAATTTCCCGAATCTGAAGTAGGATTATTTAAAGCAGAATCCACTTCCAAATAGTATCCTGTATCTTCTTGCCCCTGAAATTCCTCTCTTAGAGGTACATAAGCAGTCCCCAATAATAACTTTGTTTTGTCCGGATATGTTTTACGATATGCTTCCTCGTAATTAAACCGTACGTGATATGCATTATAATTAATCAGCATATCCACCGGATAAATATCTTCGAAGCAGTCATCTATATATATAAGTTTACATACGTCTGACAACTTCTCAAAATACTCCGGACCGACATAGTATGAATCCACCAAAAGCTTTTTACATCCTCTTTCCTTAAGCATTTCCTTAAGAACAGAAACCTCATCTTCCATGTGAGCCCATTCGGAATGCAGACACACATGATCCATCCCCGCCTGTTCCAACAATTCCGCAGCATATTCATCCGCCGTAAAAAAGCAGACACGTTTTCCTAATTTCTTCAGCCAGCCTGCAATGGTAATGCATCTCATAATGTGCCCCATTGCAACCTCTTCATTAGCGTCAGCACGAATTCCTATGACATCCGATTCTCTATCTTTGAAATCACATCCGTCTGCAATTGAGCGTACATTTACATCGACTCTGGCATTCTCTACAGACATATCAGCCTTGTGTTCATACTCTTCCTGAAGGTCCACAATACAAGACTGATTCTCATAATCCTTCAGCACTTCAACAATCCGCTGCATTTCTTCCCTGCCATATCTCTGGTCTATCGGGAGTGCCAGCATATGTTCATATATATATTTCTCATCATCGGTTAAATACTCGGCATTCTCTTTTCCAATCGGCCAAAGCACCGGTGCATATATTCCACTAGAGGAAAGAAAACTTTGCAGTTCATCCCTTTTATCTGCATAAACAGGAAAATACAGCGGTGCAGTTTCAGGGATTGATATAATCGGTGCAAACTTTGTATCGTCTTTCCGGTCTTCACTTATAAGCATTCTGTCTTTTAGTCTATCATACAAATACTTGTAATTATCACTTCTGCGCAGCCTTGCATTGTGTTCGTCCGTACGTTTTAAAATATACGCAGTTTCGTTTGACATTTCCCTTATACCAAAATACTTATCAAGCTGCTCTTCCATCTCTCGGTTTTGACTTAAAAACTTTTCTTTATCAAGTTTTCTCTTGTCTTCATCCTGTTCATTTTTACCGTTAAGGTACTCCCATTTATCCGTAAGTATCTTGAGGCGGTTCATAGCATATTCTCCGTTTGGCTCTATATGCTCCACTGCTAATTTTTCATCCGAAACCACAAAGCCGCCGTCCGGCACAGGATACCATTTCCTGAGACTGCCCACAACGTAATCCGCTTCCGCCCCGACTCCTTCCAGATAATAGGATTGGGTAACATCCTCCATAATACAGATGCCCTGCTCCTTTAACTCTACAAGCAGAGTACGCATGGTTCTCCATGTATCCACACCATAATACGGATGAACAAAAAGCAGGCCTGGTTTGATTTTATCTATCTGATCCAGTAACTCTTTTTCATCAACTTCAAGTTTTTTATTAACATGATAAAAGTTAATTTCCCAGCCCTCATGTTCAAACGGGAAAAAGACCGTATCACACATATACGCCGGCAAAAGACAACTTTTGACAAGGTGCGGTCTGCACTGCTCAAGACTTCTTAAAGCAAGCGCAATCGCCTCCCTGCATGATGCCGTATATGCACAGTATTTTTTATTATATTTTTTTACCTCAGACAGATCTTCCAACATTAAGTCCTGCCTGTCATCACCGCATCCTCTTACAATATCCGGATCAATTTCAAATATGCTGCCGATTTCCATTTGCCTTCTTCCTCCATCTCCTATACGCCCACAAAAGCTTATAGTACAACATGAAAAAACAGGTAGATTTCTGCTGCATCCTGATAAGTTTCTTTTCTTCCGCATTGGTACGTTCCTGATAATAAGGATTATTCTCAAACTCCGGAAAAGTCTGCCTCAGCTCTTTTCCCATAGCTTTGACGAAACCGTACTTAGTCTTTTTTACGCCTGCCATATAGGTAAAAAGAGTATTTATATAAAAAAGGAGTGTGAAACTATACTCAAGTTCACTCTTATATTTTTCAAAGTATCCATGCCTTTTTGCCTCTGATAACATCAACCGTCCGGCCTCCATACGATCCTCGCACCGCTTTGGTGAAATCGTATGAACTGTTGAAGTATCATGCTGATAATAATAATACATAGGTTCAGGAATATATTCAAAACGTTTCGCAAGCACCAGATAAGAATTCCCCAGTGCATTGTCTTCATAAAAAATATTCTCGGGAAACCAAAGTTCATTTTCAACAATCATAGAACGTCTGAAAATCTTCACAACCAGACTTCCGCCATCAAGTATAAGGCTGCGCTTTTTCTTATCATCCAAAACGCCGCTCTGCTCTGGTTTATTGTTAGGTACTATCTGACCAACCTTCATAGAGTGTTCATTGGTAAGGCAATAATCACAGCCAACCAGATCCGCTCCGGTCTCCTCCGCTTTTTTTATAAGCTTCTCGTACATATCTGCGGTTATCCAGTCATCGCTGTCGATGAAACCTATCCAGTCACCCTTCGCAAGTTTCATGCCTATATTTTTGGCGCCTCCCTGATGCTTATTTACCTCGGAATGAATTGCATGGAATTTATCCGGAAAGAGGTTTTCAAAATCTTTTAAAATACTAAAAGAGTTGTCCGTGGAACAGTCGTCTACGGCTATTATTTCATAATCCGTGATTGTCTGATGTACAAGGGAGTTAAGGCAGTATTGAAGTTTGCCATCTGCGGCCATATTGTAGACCGGGACGATAATGCTAAGTTTCATTGAAATAGACCTCTACGCTGTGAAGGGAACTATGTTCCTTATTCTACGATACGTTTTTTCTTCAAATTAATATAAATTATATATACAATGACTACTACAGTCAACAACGACACAATATCTGCAACCACAAATCCTGCTACCGGACCGAACCTTAAATTGATGGCATGCTCCCTACCGTCGCCGGAAAGATTAATACGGATTCGATGTTGCTGACCTTCTAAAATTTCCAATTTTTTTCCGGTTTCATCGTATGCACGGTATCCGGCATAGTTTAAGACTGGCATTTCTATATATGTTCCGTCGGTAGTTGATGTGTAGGTCGTCCGGATTTTGGTTCCTTTTTTAGTATAATCGGATACAGTCACATGATTCAAATCAGAAACGATAACACTGGTGGTAAGTTTCTCATCTTCAATTCCGTCTATCCGCCATTCGTGAGGATAAAAGAGTCCTATGTTGGATGCCATCTTGCTGGCATGTCCTTTGGATGCCGTTGCCGAAGCATCATCATAGGGCATATGTATATTGTCCGTGGGAACAGTCTGAAGGGTCAGCAGATTTAATCCGATAAGGAGCGCAAATATAATGTTTTTATATGGTTTTAAAATCTCTGACTTTGAAAGCCATATGCCGCCCGCAAATAATATGCAGGCACAGGCAGGTCCCAAAAATCTCCATGGAAATTGAAGCATAGTCAAAACCGAGTTGAAAAATTCGTTTTTACATAATTCCATGCTGGGGAAATATCCTGTTGTCATGTAAGTAAGGATACAGCCCATTACCAATAAAAACATCAAATAAGAGTCTAATTTTGTACGGTTTTTCGCTCTGTCGCATATCAGATATATAACCGCTATTCCGAAACATCCCAGAAGTGGAAGCCCAAGTGAAAAGTACTGTTTATTATAAAGGCTTATACTCTGTACCAAATTGGATGGATTTATAGACTGTTCAAAATAGCTGCTCCATCTTAAGATATTAGTACCCAAATTTCCTCTTACATAATAATACAAAAACGGAACTATGAACCATAGGTTCAACAGGATTGTAAAGCCTGCTGCCTTACCGATTTCAATATAACGTTTTTCTTTCCAAACATTCACTATAAATACCAAAGTCGCAATTACACAAAATGCTGTCACATAAGTGGCGCTCAGAATATGGCTTTGCAGTACTCCACTGAATCCCAGCACAAGATAATACCATTTTTTCCGTTCTCCAAGCAGAATATGATAGATTCCGGCTATTACAAGGGGCCAGAAAGTCAACGCAAGGGTTTCTCCTAAATCCCCGCGGGAAAAAATATTTGTGAAACGATATGGCATGAGCGTATACAAAACCACCGCAAGAATAACAGTCCTTCTTGATCTGGTCATAGAACGGAATGCATAATATGCACATACAGCCGAACCCAGATTTGCCAAAAAGACCACAACCTTATATGACAACGCAATAGACACCCTGCATATTCGCAAAAAGGCGCCTATATAAAGAAAAAGGTATGGATACATTGCATTCAGATATCCGTTTCCTTTCAGTGCATCGGGCATTATTATAACAGGAATCTGCCCATCCAGTATACCGTCTTTTATTCCCTCCATCCTTGCAAGATGATAACACAAGTCATCTCCGTCAAATAAATAGGTCAAAAACATAGGTGAAGTTGCAAGCAATGCAACTCCGGCTATTATGCAGGCATCAACCAGCTTATCCTGTGCAAAAGGCTTGTCCTGATGCCTTTTATAGAGAAGATAGCCCAACAGATTAAGCACCAGGAAAAGTACAATTACGAAATAAGTATCGGTGTAAAATATAGTTCTTGGCGTAATTGTAAGTTTTTGTATTATAAAAGAACCGCTGCCTGAAAAATTAAGTTTGATAGTAAGCTGTTTTGCGTCTTTAGCAAGCGTAAACTCCGTGGAAAATTTTTTCAGTGTCGGATCAAGCGGCCAGCCGGCAATCTTACTCCCTTGTTCCCACAACTCTACAACATTACCTTCCCGGTCTGCTTCATACGCAAAATCAATTTTATAAGTTCCTTTATTAACAACAAGTTCAGGAGTTTTGGCAACGCTCCCCGACTTAGCAACAGACTCTTTTACCACAATTGCATAGTCTGAATTAGGTGCACCTGCAGAATACTGAAGTTCCGTTCCTATATATTCAAGCGGGTTATCGCCCTCATTTCCAAGCCACAGCAAAAAGGTAATGCAGAATATGCTGATAATATATATAACTTTTGATTTCATGTTTGCTCCCGTCTGCTTCATATAGTGACTGTGCATTATTCTCAAATTTCAATTCCGTATTACAGGCACATATCTGCAAGACAAATTATTATTTTTTTCATAATCTATAGTTTTTGAAACTAATTTACTTCGTATAATAGTTTGCAATTTTAGTAACCGCCTCTATTACACTTTCTACATCCTCGTCAGTCATAGAATAGTAGAGAGGAAGCGTAATAATTTCCTCATATAATTTTTCCGCATTCGGGCATATGCCCCTGCAATAACCCAACCGTTCGTAATATGGAAAATAATAAGTCGGTATATAATGCACATTACAACAGACATTCTCTGCACCAAGTGCTTCAAAAAAACGTTTTCTGTCAATTGTAAATTTATCCGGCATTATACGCAGTATGTATAGATGCCTTGTGGTATCGGACTCCGGAATTTCCTTCTGTACAAAAATACCGGGCAGCTTTGAAAAAGCCTCATTATATCTTGCAACAATTTCTTTTCTGCGCCGGCTGAACATTTCAAGTTTATCAAGCTGACTGATTATCAACGCCGCCTGCATATCGGTCATACGATAATTATATCCAAGGTCTATCTGCTCATAATACCATGGTCCGTCAGAGTCATGCTCAAGAAGACTCTCATCTCTTGTAATACCATGTGAACGATAAAGTAACAGCTTCTGATAAAATTCTCCACTATTGGTCAAAACCGCACCGCCCTCACCGCCTGTTATCGTTTTAACAGGATGAAAGCTGAATGTAGTCATATCCGCAATTGAACCGTTGGCGCGACCCTTATATCTCGTTCCAATCACATGCGCTCCGTCTTCGATAAGTACCATATTGTTAGAATGACAAATTTCCAACAATTCATCCAATTCCGCTGATTGACCAGTACAGTCAACCGCTACTACAGCCTTACTTTTATTCGTCACACACTTTTCTACCGAGGCAGGATCTATGTTATAGGTCTCAGGATTTATATCTGCAAAAACCGGGCGTGCACCGCAATATAATGCACAGTTAGCTGAAGCTGCAAACGTAATAGGTGTTGTGATAACTTCATCTCCTTCACCTACACCTGCTGCCATACAGGCAATATGAAGCGCTGCGGTTCCGTTACTGCACACCACCGCATACTTTGCCCCGGTCAGCACGCAGAGCTTTTTTTCCAATTCCGTAATCTTAGGTCCACAGGTCAGGAAGTCACTTCTAAGCACATCCACAACCGCCTGGATATCGGCTTCATCAATGTATTGATGTCCGTAACTTATTTTGCTGTTTCTGACCGGAGTGCCGCCTTCTATTGCTGGTTTTTCCATAGTTGTATGACCTTTCTGTATGATTGTTGATTATTCCATAACATACTTCTTTTTACTTCATAATTATTAAATAAGGACATGTATTCCTACATGCCCTTTTGCTATTACAATACCGGTAAGAATACCTCTCTATTGCTTTATCTACGTTGATTTTTAGTATAGCATAGATAATTGGGGTTGGCAATATAGCTGCACTTTGGAAGCTTATATAATAGAAGCCACACACAATTATTGACTAATTCTCTTTTTCTTGTAGCGTCTATCACGATTACTTCCAACCATTTCAATATAATCTGATAGGCCTTGCAAAATAACTTTCGTGCGGCTTTCTTTCAAACCCAGCAACTCACAGAAATCCCAAATCCTATATTCTCTTCCTCTTCCATAAATGCAAGAATTTTATCATACTGCATTTGTGTCTTTTTTGTAACCTTTTTATCGCCGCTTTTTATCGCCGTTTTTTTATCGCCGTTTTTTTATCGCCGCTTTTTTTATTTACCTGTTCCTTGTTTCTCCAAATACCATCCACACCTACTTGTCCATACTGACCAAATCTTAGCATAGAAATATATTTTTCACATCCCGATGCACTTATTGAAACTCCTCCATTTTCAGCATCTATAATCGGAAGCGGCGCGTTTACTTTTTTACATTCTGCCTTTACTTTTAAAAAGCCTCTTCCTCATGACTCCACATCCCCTGAACGAAAAGAGACATCTGCAATTTTAGGATTATGCGGTACAGACTCATGTTTCTCATATACTCGTTCATCCGTAGGTACACGTTTTGACCAAGATCCCATATTAAATATAACTATTCGATCTTCATATATGGATACCTGAACCGGAACACCCATTGCATAATCTTTATGATTTACCGCATTAAGAAGCAATTCACGAATCATGCCTCTTGTAAGCATATAAGTTTCTGTACGTTGAATGCCTTCATAATCTACCAATGCTTTAAAATATTTTGTAAAAATCAGATCAATTGCTTTATCGACCTGTAAAATAAGCGGTCCCTCCACAACGTCCTGATACTGCAAATCCTCTATCGGCTCCGCATTTTCGCCAAAAGTTCCTACCAATGAAAAATAACCGATTTTAATATAGCAACCTGTTACATAACGTTCCGGTGTCGGATGAAACAATAGAATCGCTTCCCTTGTTAAATATTCGCCATCAAATAGTTTTAGATTACGCAATAATAACTCGTCAGAAACATTTACTTCACTCTCTGTCATTCTGTTACTTTTAACTGCTTTCTTTCTAAACGCATCCAATGCATCTTTGCTCAAATCTGATACGCCAACCTCCGGAACAGTAACTGTATCCCATGTTTTTCCGGCACGCTCCAGCAGAAAATTTTGCAATTCAAAACCATTTAATTCATGCAATGTCGAACCGGAACGTTTATAATATTTTCCATCACACGAAATAGCAAATGGATATTTTATAATTTCTATGGATATATACTCTCTTGTACCATCCGCTTTTTCCCATATTTTATTCTCTTTTTCAATTGCTGCTAGCGTCTTATAGCGTTTATCAGTACGTTCTATCATTTCAGAATTTAGTTTTCCACAAGCATATTGGTTAATCAGTTTCTCTGAAATACTTTTGGGAATACGATTACCATAACGTACATTTTCAGCTCCATTTGCTTTATAAATATTGATGCTAGCTATAATTCCCAGCTTGTCATAAATCTTATTGGGTAGCCCTTCAAGCAATCTTTTAGAGTCTCCAATCCCGACCACATAGCCATCATCATTTACCCCAATATATAACGTACCACCTTCCATATTGGCATACCCACACAACCATTTTAGAAATTCATCATGCCATGATCATTTCCATTCCATTTGTTGAGATTCCTGATTTTGCTGTTGTTTTGCGTTATAATCATTCATTTTATCCACAAGATTCCTTTCAGTCCAACAAAACTAAATCATCACATTATTTAGTACAAGTCCTCTTTTGACGTATTAATGCGCTTATTTCCTAATAAAGCTGTCAAGCGAGATTCCCTCCCGCTATTGCATTTAATAAATACTCATCACATCCAGTCTTCTATAGATGATTGCTTAATTTTTGAAAGCAAAATATTAAGATTACTCCCTCTTAATAACGAATTATTTCCCTTACGAATCATTTTCCATGACTGATTATAATCATCTTCCATACAAAATGCATTCTCGCAAAAATATTTCACTAACTCATCTGGTTCACTAATTTTATTTTTAAATTCAATTGCCTTTTTTACTTTATCACTACCTTTTAAATTAGCTTCACCGTGAATAAAGTGGTCCAAATTTGACGAGAAATAGTACAAACAATATTTAACCTTCTTCTTTCCTATAGTTATCTCATCAATGGAATTCAAATGTTCAATAACTTGTCTTTTCCTATAATTTCTTGCAATCATTGCTTCTTCATTACTTCTCACTGCAATATGGTCATCAAAATATAAAGTATTTTTCTCTTTGTCATTTACAGATAATTCGTTCGCTAAAGAAAGTTCTTCCTCTGTAAATAATTTCACGGCTTCTTTTTGAACATATGCCCCATCCAAATCTATAATATGAACAATATAGGTAAGGTCACTCCAACCCAAGTCAGAATTTTTATCCTGCTGCTTAAAATAGTATTTATAAATACTTTTTTCTACATTTTCTGGTGTTACTCCTTTTAAGGTAGTAATATCTCCATGATTCTTACCTTGAAAATCCGCATATCTAAAGCGAACCTCTATATCTTCACCACATACCTCATCAAACAAGGCAGCTATTTGATTTTGTAATGCATCCTTTTCACTCTGTCCATCGACACAAAAACATACAAATGCTTGTTTTTTTTCATCTTTAGCCATCTATCACATTCTCCTCTCCAGCTTTTGTTAGAGCTTTTACGATTTTGAATGCTTTTGTTCGTTTATACATCTCAACATCCTGCTTACCCAGCTGTACTTCTCTCAAATACATATCCCTAAGATTATTAGTATTCCCTATACTCTTTAATTTGTAATATCTATTATGAGGATCAGATGTTGTAAATCGTATAAATTTTTTATCAATTACTTCAAGCGGACGCAGATTATGAGAAGTAAATATAAATTGACCTTTTCCATCACTTTCAAAAATCTGCAACAATTCTCCTAATAAGTATTCAAAAACTCCCGAATCAAATTCATCTATAACAAGCGTTGTGGAACCTTGATTAAACGCAAATATATAATCCGCTAAAATAGATACAATTTTTATAATTCCATCAGCTTCATAAGAAAACGGAAATTTTCTTGTCCCCCTAACAGATAAGATATTAATATATATACCATCTTCTCCATCTTTCATAACAGTAGGAACAACTTTTAGCTCTAACTGTAAATCAGGAATAATCGTACATAGTACTAAATTTATTTTTTCAATAGCATCTTCAACATAACCATATGTTTCTTTAGATATAGGTTTTCGCTCATTTAATAATAATGGTCTATCTAACATAGGTATATAAATTGGAAGCCCAGCTCTCAATTGAACTAAACCTGATGTATGAGTGCTAATTACATACAAATAATAGTTTGCAAACAAATCTAATTCCGATAAAATCTCAAAATATTTTGATTTTTTCTTTTTTTCTTCCAATAAGCTTTCTACTTCCTCAGAAAACACAAACGATCTAGAATCATCAAAGCATTTTCTTTTTAAATATGTCAATTCATCTTTTATCTCAGAGTTATAGTTCTCAAAATATTCTTTTTCAAACACTTGACTACAAAACAAATTCTTTTTTGTATCAAGGATAGAATGCATCCTTCCAATTTCACCCGTAGCATACATATTGGTTCTAATTATCTCTTCACAAATCCCTATTGTATATTTATTATCATCTTCACTATCTTCTTCGCTTACATCAGCTTTCTTTCTCTCTTGACGAACTAACTTCATACTATACTCTACTATCGAGCAAACACCGTTTTCATATTGAAAATCGAAGCCGATTACAATCTCAGCCCAATCTGCTTCCACATCAATCATAGATATCCAGCTTGAAGCCATTTTGTAACCACACATTATTCCTTTTACCATAGAAATGGCTTCTACCAAAGAAGATTTACCAGAACCGTTCTGCCCATACAAACCTAATATGTCCGATTTCGTATTATAAGGAACATATTCTTTTGCACAATTAAAATCAATCATGCCATGCATTACTCCCTTAAAGTTCTTCAATTCAATCTTCCTAATTCTAACAAATGGTAATCTTTTTGAATGCTCATCTGAAATAATATACATATTTTCATCCTCCTGTTTTAACAATTTCATTATACAGTCGCCCCTTTCGCATAGTCAAGTCGAATTTAGATTTTTGGATTTTTTATTCCATTTTTTCTCTTCACATTACTTTATGCGTTTATTTACTCTTTTATTCCATTAAAAATATTATAAAATAAACTTTCACTTTCCATCTCACTAAACTCATCCCGAAACTTTTATTTTATCTCCAGCCTATCCTGAGCATACACAACTATCTAAGCCACGAAATAAATTAATGCTGCTTTTCAGCGACGCAGTTTTTTACATATATTGGGTAATTCCTCTTCCAACGGCAGTAGTGATTCCAACGCTTTTTGCATTGATCACATTTCCAGCTCTGTCGAAAAGTTTAGGAAGCTCTGTCAGCAGATGGTTAAAATAATTTTAAGTACTCAGACTGTTTAGTTTCGCGGTTTCAGAGATGTTGTATAACACAGCACTTGCTTTTGCCGCTGTTGATAGTCTCGTTGAAACGACAAAAACCAACCGACTTAATATCTATACTTATCTGTAGTATCTGCTTATGTACATGCCGAGTACCGACTGGCACAACCATCCGAAAGAGCTAGATGACCTAACGCCCTTGTCGGAGGCAGTACAGACTGAATGTAAACAATAGTCGGAAGAATGGTATTATATGCTATTTTCTATTTATTTTCTCAGTAACCGAGTTATTGAGCGCTTACCGAAAATGCTTCGCATTTCCTCGGTCACGGGCATTCATCAAATGCCTGTAAAGGCAATAAAATAAGGACATTCAAGTAAACTTGGAGTCACTATTATTACCCTCTTTTATGCGTATATCTCTTTGCCTTCGCATAAATAACTCGATGATAATAGCCACACGCAATTCGAATCCCAATAATGTTTGCTGATATCCTGCTTCATCTTCCTCCCTAACATTCAGTTTCTAATGTCCGCTGTGACTGCTTCCTACGTCTATGCTCTAAAACATCACATACCCATAAGCTACAAGAAACAACACAATTACTACAAGCAAAATCACTATCCTAATAAAAACAATATGCCAAAATTGATGCTACCCTATACACCCTCACTCTGCATTATATAAAAAATTTACTAAATATCCAAAAATTATATCCCATTACATGGTTGTATACTCTTTCCATTATTGTGGCTACCATCATAAATAACTTCTACTTTCAATTTATAAATTAATTGTTCACATACATTGTTTGTTCCATATTTATTTCTTTTAGTATTTTCTTTGCATATTCATCAGTATCAAATTCTTTAGGAATATTTCTATATTCAACCTTTAATTCTCATAAAAACTCCTTATATTACAATTAATCATGTTTTCTTATATCTCTAGTCCCATACGATACCGGCTTCTCCGCCACCATAGACAAATTCTGCGGCCCCTCATATGTATATACTTGCGACTCCTCCGAAACCTTCATTTCTTTCTTCCTCATCTCTCGATATATAACCTCCGCCAACGCACTCATAATCGCATTATACTTGGCGGTATCCTCAAACAAACTCTGATACGATTCCTGCGCCTGCATATATCCGTCTTGAGCTGCTGTTCCAAATGCTTTCGGAAAGATACTTTCAACAAAAATCTGCGGATCGGAAGACTGTGCCATCTTCTTCAGTTTCTTATCTGAAAGCAGCTTATCTCTCAGTGCCGACAAAATAACCTTATCCCCTTCTGTGAAATTACCTTTAAATTTTTCATTGATTTTTGCAATCACCTCATCCAAAGGTGCTTTTTCATCCATTCCCTTTACACCTTTGTGCTTCGCTGGAACATATACGGTCTTTGCCTCTTCCAAAGTAATTTCACCTTGGAATGTCTTTTGCAGCTTGTAATACTCCAGCTTCAGTTTGCCCTCCAAATCAACCAACTCCACCGGGTCTTTTGGCAATAAGCTAATCAAATAGGAGCAAAATACATACTCCTTCTGCAACTCTTTATCAAACATCCTAAGAATCTGCGATATGTATCCATACCATTTAATCAGGTTGCGCACCTGTCTGCGGAATTGGTATCTTTCGTTCTGGGTCTTTTGGTTATAACGATTAGAAACAGGAAGCAAAATACTACTCATTCGTCCCATTGCCTTATTATCCTGCTTACCTTTTTTGTAATACTCGTTTGTAAAAGCTTCTATGTCATCATCTGAATAAATGCCGTAAGCCCGCAATTCTCTCTGCGTTTGGTACAATAAATCTGCATTTACTTCTTCCTGCAGGAAGGTTTCCTGATAGAATGGCTGGAATGCTTCTTTTATATCCTCTGCTTTATTTATGAAATCAAGTGCAAATGTATCTGTTTTTCCGTCACAAGTGCGATTTAATCTTGATAAGGTTTGTACTGCTTTCACATTCTTTAACTTCTTGTCCACAATCATGGTATGTAAAAGCGGTTCATCAAATCCAGTCTGATATTTTTCTGCTACAATCAGCACATTAAAATTATCATGAAATTCTGCCTTGGTCTGATTCTCTGAAATATGAGAACCGTCTTTACGCACATTTAGTTTTGATTCAGTGTACTCCTCTCCTTTATCATCTATCGCACCGGAAAAAGCCACCAGAATATCTACATCATCATACGTCTTTTCTTCGGTGTAGCGTTTTATTTCATGATAATAACGGACAGCAGCCAGCCTGGATGATGTAATGACCATCATCTTTCCTTTGCCACCAATCTTGTGTCTTGTTGTATCCCTGAATGTTTCTACAATGATCTGCGATTTTTGACTGATATTATATGGATGCAATTCCTGATATTTACGAATAATCTTTGCCGCTCTGCTGGACGGCACATCCGGATTATCGGTCATTGTCTTTGCAATCCGGAAGCAGGTATTGTACGTCATATAATTTTGTAAAACATCAAGGATAAACTTTTCCTCAATAGCTTGCCTCATACTGTACACGTGGAACGGATGGAAAGAGCCGTCCTCATGCTCCTGCCCAAACATTTCCAATGTCGTAGCCTTTGGCGTTGCAGTAAATGCAAAGAAAGATAGGTTCTTATGTTTGCCTTGGGCAATCATTTCATTTACCAGCCTATCCTCCGGATCGACTTCTTCCTCTGCTAAGCCCTCACGCTCTGCATACTCCCGCAGGGCTTCTTCCGTATCCGCAAGCGCTGTCTTTAATTTAAGTGCAGAGCTACCGGTCTGTGAAGAATGAGCTTCATCCACAATAACCGCAAAGCACCTGCCATTCGCCTTATCTACCTCTGTATAGATTACGGGGAATTTCTGCAATGTAGTAACAATGATACGAACTCCATCATTGATTGCATTTTTTAAATCCTGAGAGTTTTTATCCTCCCCTATGGTTTCTATGGCACCTAACTTATGGTCAAATCCCGAAATTGTTTCCTGAAGTTGTGCATCCAATACGGTACGGTCTGTCACAACAATCACACTGGAAAATACAGGCTTATTATTCTCATCAAAAAGTGATGCCAATCGGTATGCCGTCCATGCAATAGAATTGGACTTACCGGAGCCGGCACTATGCTGTATCAGATAATTTTTACCCGCACCATTTATCCGCACATCTGCTACAAGTTTCCTGACAACATCTAACTGATGAAAACGAGGAAATACCAATATTTTCTGCTTTTGCAGGTTTATGAACTTCTGGATAATATCCATCATGCTGTCTTTCTGGAATACATTTTCCCAGAGAT
>JAFLTH010000002.1 GCA_022510525.1 Lachnospiraceae bacterium
TTCGAGCTTAGCACGCGTTGCGTTTTTAACGGAGCGAAAGCGTGTCTTGAAGCGGTAACCTTTTTCGCCGCCGCCCCATCTCGGAGTCTCGCAATCCCCCAACCTTAAGGAGAAAGGAGAAAGCCAAATGTACAAAAAATACATCAAACGATTACTTGATATTATAATCTCGTTGTGCGGCATAATTGTACTTTCTCCCGTATATCTGGTCCTTGCCATTCTCGTAAGGCAGAAACTCGGCAGCCCCGTACTGTTTAAACAGGATCGCCCCGGCAAAGACGAAAAGATTTTCAAACTATACAAATTTCGTTCCATGACCGATGAAAAGGATGCTTCCGGCAACCTCCTACCGGATGAAGACCGCCTTCCCTCTTTCGGAAAGACACTTCGTAGTACCAGCCTAGATGAATTGCCGGAGCTTTTTAATATTTTAAAGGGCGATATGAGCATCATAGGACCGCGTCCCCTTCTTGTAAGATATCTACCAAGATATAATGACTTTCAAAGACACAGGCATGATGTGCGCCCCGGTCTCACCGGACTTGCCCAGACCCATGGCCGGAATGCCATCACCTGGGAGAAAAAGTTTGAATATGACGTAGAGTATGTAAACAACCTCTCTTTTGCACTGGATATGAAAATCTTTTTTGCCACTGTACGTGCAGTATTAAAAAGAGAGGGAATAAACAGCGAAACCAGCGCTACAATGGAAGAATTTATGGGAACTTCCGTTGCTAATGAGCCGTAAATAAGGAGTTGGAATGAAGATATTAGTCCTAAGCAACAATGCCAACGGAATGTATTTATTCCGTAAAGAAGTGCTTCTTGCATTCAGGGATAAAGGATATGAAACGGTGGTCGCCCTGCCCACGGATAAGTATTGTGAGAAGATTAAAGCGCTTGGATTCAGGGTAATACCTACCGAAATGGAACGAAGAGGCAGCAATCCGGTTCACGATTTTAAACTCTTTTTAAGATATATGAAGCTGCTTAAGGACGAAAAGCCGGACGTTGTGCTGACATATACCATTAAACCCAATTTGTACGGCGGATTGGCCTGCAGATTAAAGAGAATTCCTTATCTTATGAATATAACCGGACTGGGAACGGCGTTGGAAAACTCCGGCATACTCGCCAGAGTGCTGTTAAGATTTTATAAAATAGTTGCGGCGAAGGCCTCCTGTGTTTTTTTCCAGAATGACGGAAACAGACAGTTTATGCTTGATAGAGGTATCGGTACCGGTAAAGACAGACTCTTACCGGGTTCGGGCGTAAATCTGCTCGAGCATAAGTACTGCGAATATCCAAGTGAAGACGAAGGTGTTATATTTCTTGCGGTTTTGCGCATTATGAAGGATAAGGGGATTGAGGAGTATTTGGAAACCGTCAGACGGATTAGAAAAGAGTATGAAAATACACGGTTTTATCTCGTTGGAGATTATGAAGAAGATACAAGGCATATATATGAGCCTCTGATTAGGGACTTGTCGGAAAAAGGCATTATTAAATATTTTGGTCATGTTGACAATGTAGCCGAGGTAATGGCGGGGAGCCATATAATAATACATCCCTCATATCATGAGGGACTCTCAAATGTATTGTTAGAGGCGGCGGCCTGTGGAAGGCCTGTGCTGGCAAGTGATGTGGCCGGATGCAGGGAAACGTTACAGCAAGGCTTAAGCGGTCTTTTATTCCGGGCAGAGGATGCCGAAAGCCTGATACGGACGGTAAAGACAATACTGGGCTATACAGAGTCGGACCGTGCCCAGATGGGTATTCGGGGAAGAGAATATGTGGAGAATGTGTTTGATAGGGAAAAAGTGATCAAGGCATATCTTGAAGAAATAGAAACGGCAGGCAGGAAGCAGGGATGAAAGAAATCAGAATTTTATTTACAGGAACAGGCAGACGTGTAGAGCTTTTGCAGGCGTTTAGAAATGCCGCATTATGCTTAGGTGTAAATCTTAAAATTTATGGTGCGGACATGGCAGGAACTGCACCGGCGAACGCATATTGCGACTACACAAGAAAAATCTGTGCCATGAAGGATAAAGAGTATATACCTCAGCTGCTTAATATCTGCAGCAGCGACAAAATAGATCTGGTGATTCCGACAATTGATACCGATCTGCTTGTCCTTTCAATGAATGCTGATAAATTCAAGGAAATCGGAACCGGAGTTTTAATCAGCAGTCCCGATAAGATTAAAATATGCAGGGATAAAAATTATACCTCGGATTTTTTTGTCTCCTGTGGTCTTAAGGCCCCGGGACCTGTTAATGATTATCACCTTTATAAGGGTGAATATCCCTGTTTCATTAAGCCGAAGGACGGCAGTAGCAGCATAGATGCGTATAAGGTCAACACAAAAGACGAGCTGGAAATGTATGCCGGGAAAATCGGAGATTATATAATCCAGCCTTTTATCGAAGGTAAGGAATACACGGTTGATATATTCTGTGATTTTGACGGAAATCCGATTTATATTACGCCAAGGGAGCGTATAGCCGTCAGGAGCGGAGAGGTTTTAAAGACCGGAATCGAGCTTGATAAAACTATCATTGAAGAGTCCAAGAGTATTATTCAAAACTTTAAACCCTGCGGACCAATGACCGTTCAGCTCATCCGCCAAAATACAACCGGTGACGATTATTATATTGAGATAAATCCGCGATACGGCGGCGGAGCACCGCTAAGTATTAAGGCGGGGGCAGATTCGGCAGCCGCTGTTCTTATGTTGCTTCAGGGTGAAAAACCGGGATATATGGAAGCGGCAGCAAGAGACGGTGAAGTATACAGCAGATTCGATCAGAGCATCCGGATATTATCCGAAAGTAGAAAAAGAGGAGAAAAATATAATAAAATAACAGATGCTATTACAAATACAAAAAGCTCACTAAATAAAATATCTGGTGTTATTTTAGACTTGGATGATACCCTATATTCAGAAAAAGAATACGTAAAAAGCGGATATCGGGCAATTGCCGGATATTTAATCAAAGACTGTAATATAGAAAATAATAAAATATCGAGCGATATAATAACAGATGATATTAAAAAGACTGAAGCTATAGAAAAAAAGCTATGGTCATATTTCCTTGAAAAAAAGAATGCCATAGATGAATTGCTGAGTGAACTTAGACTGACGGAAAAGAAACAGGACTGTCTGGATATATACAGAAGCCATATGCCGGATATTAAACTTTATGACGGTGCACGGGAATTAATTGATATGCTGAAAGCTAAAGGAATTAAAGTCGGCATTATTACGGATGGAAGAGTAAAGGGCCAGAAAAACAAGTTAGAGGCACTCGGACTGACCGAATTGATCGATGATATAATAATTACCGACGAACTTGGCGGGGAACAGTTCCGCAAGCCCAATGACATAGCTTTTCGTATTATGCAGTGCAGGTGGAGACTGCCGTATGAGACGATAGCCTATGTAGGAGACAATATGGCCAAAGACTTCATCGCACCAAGGCAGCTTGGTATGAGGAGCATTTATTTTGAAAACGAAGACGGCATTTATTATAATACAGCATATGATGCGAATGAATGTGAGCTAAAGATTACAAGCATAAAGGAACTTAGTGAAACATTGAAATGTATTTAATAAAGGGAACTTGTGTGGTATAATAAACGCAAGTCTTACGACTTGCGTTACAAGAATTGCTTTGCAATTCTTGATAGAGAATAAGTTTACAACAGGAGGACACCATTATGGGGTTGTATGAGAATATTTTGCAGGGGAAGGATAAGATTTCTCTGGTTGGTCTTGGATATGTCGGCATGCCGATTGCCGTCGCATTTGCAAGGAAGGTAAAAGTAGTCGGTTTCGATCTCAATGCTGAGAAAATTGAGCTTTATAAAAGCGGAATCGACCCGACCAATGAAGTTGGAAATGATATTATCAAGGAAACAAGCGTGGAGTTTACTTCCGATGCATCCAAACTTAAAGAGGCCAGATTCCATATTGTGGCAGTGCCTACCCCTGTAAACAGCGACCATACCCCTGATCTGACTCCGGTAGAAGGAGCAAGCCGTATTCTGGGACAAAACCTTACCAAAGGCTCAATTGTTGTATTTGAATCTACGGTATATCCGGGCGTTACAGAGGATATCTGCGTTCCTATACTGGAAAAAGAATCCGGCTTAAAATGCGGTATTGATTTTAAAATAGGATATTCACCCGAGAGAATCAATCCCGGAGACAAAGTACATAGGCTGGAGACGATTACCAAAATCGTATCGGGTATGGACGAAGAAACTCTGGATACCGTTGCCAAGGTATATGAACTGGTAGTTGAGGCCGGTGTTTATCGTGCGGAGTCCATTAAAGTGGCGGAAGCGGCAAAAGTAATAGAAAACAGCCAGAGGGATATCAATATTGCGTTTATGAATGAACTTTCCATCATTTTTCACAAGATGGATATTGATACCAAATCGGTATTGGAAGCTGCGGGAACGAAATGGAATTTCCTGCCCTTTATGCCCGGTCTGGTAGGCGGCCATTGTATTGGTGTCGATCCATATTATCTGACCTATAAATCAGAGGAACTCGGCTATCATTCCAGGATTATCCTTGCAGGACGCCGTATTAATGATGAGATGGGTAAATATGTGGCTGAAAGTCTTGTAAAGAATCTGATAAAGACTGATGTTCCGGTAAAAAGCGCCAAAGTAGCCATACTAGGTTTTACTTTTAAGGAAAACTGCCCTGATACAAGAAATACCAAGGTAATTGATATATATAACGAGCTTGGTGAGTACGGAATAACTCCGTTGGTAGTAGACCCTGCGGCAGATGCGCAAGAGGCGAAGCGTCTATACGGAATAACCTTTGGAACATTGGAAGATATCAAATATATGGACGCAGTTATCATTGCGGTTGCCCATAAGGAGTTCCTGAAACTCAGCAAGGATGATATAAGCCGCTTCTTTGATCCGAAGCATTCTCGCAAAGTTCTGATGGATATTAAGGGACTGCTTGACAGACAGGAATACTCTACGGATGATTATCTGTACTGGAGATTATAAAAAGACGAACTTGAGGGCTGAAAAAACGAAATGAGGATTGAGATATGGGATACAAGGATTTAAAATTTGACGATAAAAGCATATTTCTGGTGACGGGTGGGGCAGGTTTTATCGGTTCCAACCTGTGTGAAGCATTAACGGATATGGGCTATCAGGTCCGTTGTCTGGACAACCTATCCACCGGAAAACAGGATAATGTGGACCTTTTATCCGACAGACCTAATTACACATTTATAAAAGGCGATATAAGGGAGCTGGATACCTGTATGAAAGCCTGTGAAGGTGTTGACTATGTACTTAATCAGGCGGCCTGGGGAAGCGTACCGAGAAGCATTGAAATGCCGCTCTTATACGAGGAGATAAACATCAGGGGAACACTGAATATGATGGAGGCGGCAAGACAGAATAAGGTTAAAAAGTTTGTATTTGCCTCAAGTTCCTCAGTATACGGAGACCATCCGGTACTGCCCAAAGTGGAAGGTCAGGAAGGCAACCTTTTATCCCCATATGCATTGACCAAACGGGTCGATGAAGAATACGGAAAACTCTACAAGAAACTGTACGGACTTGACACATATGCACTGCGTTATTTTAATGTATTTGGAAGACGGCAGGATCCAAACGGTGCTTATGCAGCGGTTATACCCAAGTTCATTAAGCAGCTTTTAAATGACGAAGTACCGACAATTAACGGAGACGGAAAACAGTCGAGAGACTTTACCTATATAGATAATGTGGTCGAGGCCAATTTAAAGGCCTGTTTGGCATCGTCGGATGCTGCCGGCAATGCATTTAATGTTGCCTATGGCGGACGGGAATACCTGATTGACATATACTATGATTTGTGCAAGGCTCTTGGAAAAGACGTAGAGCCCAATTTCGGACCGGAAAGAGCCGGGGATATCAAACATTCCAATGCTGATATTTCCAAAGCTAAAAAAATGCTTGGCTATGATCCGGACTATGATTTCAAGAAAGGGATTGCATTGGCAATTGAGTGGTATAAGGAGAACCTGTAAAAGTATATCTAAAGTTGTTGGGATGGAGGAAAAAATAAAATGAGTATGAAAATAGCAGTTCGTATGGATGATATCACTCCGGATATGAACTGGGAGAATTTTAATTTTTTCCTTGCTCTTTTTGAAAAAACCGGAATTACCCCGTTACTGGGGATAGTACCGGATAATAAAGACGATTCCCTGAGCCGTGAGACTTCGCATGAAGATTTTTATGAATTTATGAAAACTCTTGAAAAAAAGGGGTTCACTCTTGCAATGCATGGCTGCCATCACGTTTATTCTACCAAAAACGGGGGACTTTTTCCGCTGAATAAATACTCGGAGTTTGCGGGACTGCCCTATGACAGACAAAAAGAACTTCTTAGGTATGGAAAAGAAAAACTTAAGGCTAACGGCATAGAAACCGATATTTTTATGGCTCCGGCGCATTCATATGATACAAATACATTAAAGGCATTAAAAGAGCTTGGCTTTGCAAAAATAACAGACGGCTTTGGAAAACACCCCTACATCTATAGGGGACTTGTTTTTTATCCGATTTCATTCAGACTTGCGGGCAGCTTTAAGAAAAAGACCGGCGTTACTACTATGGTAATTCACGCCAACACCGTAAATGAGACGGCCAGGGCCGATTATGAAAAGCTATTCAAAGAGCAGGGAAAAAATATGATTTCTTATTCTGAATATCTGGCGATGAGGCCTGCAAAAAGAAACTTTTTGGGTATGTTGGTTGAGAATGTAATGGCGAGAATCAAGCACTTGTTAATTTCATTGAGAAATATGTAAAGACTATTTTAAAAAGCATATGTTAAGACGATTTATGGCAGATTAGTCAGACAAATCGGGCCAAGAGGTATAATTATGAAATATAATGTTGTGGTATTTGGTGTAAAAGATACATCTGAGAATATAGTGGAATTTATAAATAATACAATCTGCCCTGTGGATTTAGTTATTACAATCAGTCCCGAAGTGACTAAAAAAAATCAGGTATCCGGATATAAGGGACTGTCAATTTTAACAGAAAAGTACGGAATCCCGGTACATGAGGCGGACAGTTATTTCCTCACGGATGAAAAAACGCAGACCTTCCTTGAAGAAAATGAATTTGATATCGGAATCTCAATGGGCTGGCAGAGACTGATTCCCGCTTCCGTATTAGACCGCTTTAAATACGGAATATACGGTTTTCACGGAAACTGTGGCTATCTTCCCTTTGGCAGAGGCCGTTCTCCTCTTAACTGGTCCATCATTCTCGGAGATACCAGATTCAACCTGAACTTATTCCGCTATGATGAAAAGGCGGACAGTCCCAATGTATTTGCTACCGAAATGTTTTCCATTACGCCGCACGATGACATAAGAACGGCACAATACAAGAATATGATCTGCTCCAAGAACCTGATTCGCAGGCTCCTTACCGCATATGAGGCCGGCAATATCACAATCAATACCGAATCAAGAGACTTTGATTCATGGTACAATAAACGTACCGCAGCAGACGGCAAAATAGACTTTCATGAAAGAACCCGCAATATCTACAATCTCATCCGCGGTGTAGCCGCTCCTTTTCCCGGAGCATTTGCAATGCTTGGTGACGAAAAAGTAACCATTTGGTCAGCGCACCCATTTGATGAAATGATAGATTTTTCAGCCTATGCGCCGGGAGAAGTCATTGATATATTTGACGACAGGCCGATTGTACGCACTGTAGACGGCTCCCTGCTGATTAATGACTATGAATGTACTCGACTATTGCAGCCGGGTGACATATTATGTTAAATATTGAACGAGGATTGCGCAAGTAATAACTTTTCTTTGCGCCTCTGGCTCCGACAATAAGCAAAGGAAAGTTATTATTTGTGCAATCCGCCCCCAATGGAGACCACAATGCCAAATCCAATCCGCATCCTACACGTCCTTGGCGGCACAGCCCTTGGAGGCGCAGAAAGCCGCATTATGGACCTATACCGACAAATGGACAGGGAAGAAATCCAGTTTGACTTCCTGGTACACAGCAGCGCCATAAAACATCCCGGAGATGATGCTTCTGCCAGAGAACCACAGTTTTATGACGAGGAAATTAAAGCCTTGGGTGGTCATATTTACGTTCTTCCCAAGTTTAAGATATATAATTATTTTACTTACCGGAAGGCCATATGCGCCTTTTTTGCAAAGCATCATGAGTTTCGGGTAGTACAGGGTCATATGACGAGTACCGCGGCAATCTATCTTCCGATTGCCAAAAAGTATGGTATTTCGATTACGGTGGCGCATTCAAGGAGTGCCGGTGTAGATAAAGGTATAAAAGGCATAGCTACTAAAATTTTACGAAAAAATCTATATAAAAAGACGGATTATTGTTTTGCCTGCTCCGAACTTGCAGGAATTAACGCTTTTGGCAGGAAGCGGTTGGAAAAAGGTAATATCAAAATCATATATAATGCAATAGATGCTGCTAAATTTTCTTATAATCCGGAAAAAAGGGAATTTATGAGAAAGCAGCTTAAAATAGAAGACAAGCTGGTGCTGGGTCATGTGGGCAGGTTTTCAACACCCAAGAACCACCCGTACCTGATCGAAATTTTTGCAGAGCTTTGCGGTATGCGGGATGATGCGGTTCTGGTACTGCTTGGAGACGGACCGGACAGGGATAAAATAGAATTAAAATGTAAAGAACTTGGAATAAGGGACAAGGTCCTTTTTATGGGAAATTGTAAGCAGCCGGAGGATTATTATCAGGCATTTGATATCTTCATACTTCCTTCGCTTTATGAGGGACTGCCCGGGGTCCTGGTGGAAGCCCAGGCGGCAGGACTTAGATGCTTAGTATCTGATACGGTTACAAGAGAGGCTCAGGCAACGGATTTAGTGACTTATATGGACATCAGACAGCCGGCTTCGGTATGGGCAAGGGAGATTGTTGACCGGTTAAAATATGACAGATGTGTCACTTTTGAAGAGATTGCCGGGAAGGGCCTGGATATCAAAAAGCAGGCTTTGGCATATAGAGAGTTTTATTTGAATGGAGACAGTTCTAAACTATGAAAAAGATTTTGTTGATAGTACCGGCCCTGCATCAGGGGGGATTTGAAAAAGTATGTGTCACAACGGCAAGATTGCTGCAGCCGTATTTTCAGGTAAAGATAGTTATTTTTGATTCTAGGGATATAGCCTATGATATTAAAGGCATACCGGTTGCCGATCTGCGTCTTCCAAGCAGGGAAGGTAAGATTGGCAAGGCTATAAATGTGTTAAAAAGAGGACGGCGTATTCGTCAGATAAAACAAAAAGAGGGATTTGATATTGCTTACAGCTTCGGACCGACGGCAAACCTTGCAAATATCGCATCTTTTGGTAAGGCTGAGAAATGGCTTGGCATAAGAAGCTACATGGATATGGGCAATCCGAAACAAATACGACTGTTTTGTAAGTGTGCGGATAAACTTATATGCTGCTCCGAAATAATCTGTAATGAGGTTCGCGAAAAGTACGGATATAAAGAGGCTGTGACCCTTAATAATCCCTTTGATATCAAGGAAGTAGAGGCTCTATCCTTGCAGGAGGAAACAAAACTTCCATGGACAGACGGTCGTATTATAGTTACAATGGGAAGAGAGGATGAGGTAAAAGGTTTCTGGCATCTGATCAAGAGCTTTGCACTTGTCCATAAAAAACTGCCGGATACCAGACTCATGATCATAGGTGAAGGCGAATATCTGAAGTACAAAGAGCTTGTGACTAAACTTGGAATAGACGATTCGGTCTATTTTACAGGATTGAAACGTAATCCCTATCCTTATCTGAAAAAGGGAAGCATTTACGTGCTGACTTCATATTACGAGGGGTTCCCCAATGCAATGGTAGAGGCTATGTCCATGGGACTGCCTGTTATCGCGACGGACTGTATGACGGGACCGAGAGAGATTTTGGAGGACAAGTACGGAATACTGGTGCCCAATATGGCTCCCGAACCGGATTTCAGGGAAGATGTTATTTCCGGGGAAGAGGAAAACCTTGCTGAAAAAATAATAGAGCTTATAGAAGCTCCGGACAAAATTCAGCATTATCATAAAATGTCCCTTGAGAGGGCAAGAGTATATTCTAAAGAAAGCTATGTGAAAAAAATCAGGGAGTGGGCAGAGTAATGCAGAAGATTGCATTTCATTTGAATTGTCTGGAACAGGGCGGCGCAGAACGTGTAGTCTCCAATCTTGCAAATCAGTTTGCAAAAAAGGGCTATGAGGTTATCGTTGCCACGGAATGGTACGGTGATAATGAATTTAAGCTTGATACAAAAGTAAAGCGTGTCCATGTAGGGCTTAAAGAAGGCGATGAAAAGAAAAACCATCTGATTCAAATCCTGTTGCGCGTGAAATATTTAAAAGAGTTTATTAAAGAAGAAAAACCCGATATACTTATACCTTTTGCCAGAAAGGCGCTATACAGGGGCCTAATGGCAGCATATTTTATGAAGCTTCCGGTGTTGATTTCGATACGTACCGACCCGGTCGGGCATTATGATGAATTGTCGGACAAATTGCAAATCCCGTTTTTGTTTCCGAGAGCAGACGGCTGTGTATTTCAAACCGAAGGTCAGAGGGAGTTTTTTGCACCAAGACTTCAAAAAAACTCCCGTATTATCCTGAATCCGGTCAACCCGAAATATATAGGAGTACCGATTCCGGAAAAGCGCACTAAGACAGTAGTGCAGTCCGGCAGACTGGTAGACTTTAAGAACCAGCCGATGCTAATTAAGGCTTTTGTGGAAGTGCATAAGAAACATCCGGATTATGATCTGAAAATCTATGGCGGAGATTCTTTTGACGGAACCAAAGAAATACTTGAAGACTTAATTGCACAGAATAAGGCGGAGGACTATATTCATCTTATGGGCGCAAGTGATTCGCTGGAGAAGGATTTGACGGATGCGGCGCTTTTTGCCTTTACTTCCGACTGGGAGGGTCTGCCAAATGCATTGATGGAAGCAATGGCTCTGGGACTGCCTATAGTGGCAACCGATTGTCCGTGTGGCGGACCCAGAACAATTATGAGAGATAAAGAGGACGGCCTACTGATTCCGATTAAGGACCAGAGAGCACTGGAAGATGGGATTAATTTCCTTATAGAGAATCCTGAAATAGCAGAGGAATACGGCAGAAAAGCCAGAGAAATTGCCAGTCGCGCCAACGGTGATGCAATTTTTGAGCAGTGGAAAGAGTATATTGAAGAGTTATGCTCAAAATAGATAATATTAAGTTTTAAGACTTATGGAAAGGCATAAGTGTTTGTATGAATATCAGACAATTTGTAAAAAGTGTTATATTTGTAGTTATTTTTTTATTTGCCTTCATATCGGTTTCTTATATAGTTAGGACTAACGGTGATGTGAAAGACAGGTTTTCCGGTTTTTATGCGGAAAAAGATGATACACTGGATATTATAATGATAGGCTCAAGCCCGATATTTCCGTTTTATTCCGCTCCTAAGCTATGGGGTGAGACGGGAGTTGCAATGTATCCGCTTTCATCAAATGTACAAAGGCCTGTTGCAATGAAATATCTGGTTGAAGAGGCTGAAAAAACACAGTCGCCCTCACTCTATATTTTTGAGATGCGTATGTATACAATGGAGGATGAGGATCTGTCAGAGAATATGGCATATACCAGGGGTGTCACCGATAATATGACATATTCCATTAATAGAATAAAGACAATTCAAGCCATGGTTCCAAAAACGGAAGATCGGTTGAGTTTTTATGTAGATATTTTTAAATATCATACCAACTGGAAAATGCTTACCCTTAAGTCGGAGTGGATGAATTGGAGATATCATAAAGAAAGTGAATTAAAGGGTCTGGAAGTAAAAGATGAAGTAGGACCGATTTCTATGCCGACGGCAGCAGGGGCAGAAGGAGAAATGGCGATTTCTGCTGTTCAGGAAGACCATCTGAGAGATTTGCTGCAATATCTCAGGGATAATAAATATCAAGCGTTATTTATTTCTTCGCCGTATAATATTACTTTAGAAGAGCAGCAGAAGTTTAACTATATAGACGGAATCATTTCGGATGCCGGATATTCTTTTGTCAATATGAATAATTTCTATGATGAGATTGGGATTGTCTTCGAGGAAGACTATGCGGATTACGGCAGCCATACTAATGCTGTCGGGGCTGAGAAGTGTACGGATTTTCTGGAAAAGTATTTAATGGATAATTACAAGTTTGAAGATAAACGGGGTAATGCCTTATATAAATCATGGGATAACGCCTATGAGTTGTGGCTTGAAAGATTGGACGAGGCAAAGGATAAGATTGAAGAACATATTTTGAATGAGGATTATGCGATCAAAGAAGAATAAGGATAGGGCGAAATTAAGAATTTCGCCCGCGAGTTTGTGCTTACGCGCAAACATCGCAGATTTTGGACAAAGTATGGAGGAGCAATATGTTTTCATATGAGGATTACAGGGAAATAATCAGGATAATACAGTCTACCGGCAGGCATATGAACTATGTGCAGGCGCTTGGGAAGGATAAATTCATAATAATGCGCCATGATGTGGAGTACAGTGTTGAAAGAGCATATGAACTTGCAAGGGTGGAGCAGAGCATGGACTTTGTTTCAACTTACTTTTTCCAGTGGACAAACAATTCCTATAATATTCTTTCAAGAAGAAATATGGATATGATCAAGGATATGCATGAGAGAGGTCAGCATATCGGATTGCATTTTGCATTGAACGGAATGACAGATATGTCAGAAATCCGCAAGCGGATTAAAAAAGAAATGGATATCTTAAGTGAAATGTTTGGTTTTGCCATTAAGGAATTTTCCATACATAGGCCCTCCAAGGATGTACTGCGGGAAAATATCAAGCTGGATGGGATTATTAATGCCTATCAGGATGATTTCTTTACTTTTGCGGAGAATATAACGGAAGATACACCTGTTGAGATTAAATATATGTCGGATGCCAATCATATCTGGAGATATGGTTATCCGGATGAAAAAAATATCAAGTGTTATGATAAGGTCCAGATACTTACACACCCTTTTGCATGGTGTAAGGAAGGGTACAATAACTTTAACAATTACAGGGCGCTGGTGCAGGAGAAATATAAGGAGCTTATTGATTCAATTGACCAGGAGTGTAAGGATTTCGGGGAGTATAGGGATTATTTTATTGAGAAGTATCAGAGGTAAGGACCCGAGATGTCTCTATTGTACGGACTATGTTGGATATTATTTTATGATTATGGAGATTGGCTATGTGCGGTATCTGCGGCTTTGTCAGTAAAAATAGCATAAAATTGGAACAGCTTAAGGCAATGAATGATACAATGTATCACAGAGGTCCCGACGACAGCGGAGAAGAAATCTATGATATGCATGGCGGATATCATATCGGATTTGCACAAAGAAGACTGTCAATTCTGGATTTATCAAGTCTCGGTCATCAACCTATGCATTCCGCTGATAAAAGAGTTACTGTAGTTTATAACGGAGAAATCTATAATTTTCAGGAAATAAGAAAAGAATTATCGGATTATCGTTTTATTTCCAACTGCGATACGGAAGTGATCATTGCAGCATATCTGAAATGGGGAATAGACTGTGTTCAAAAGTTCAACGGTATGTTTGCGATTGCCCTTTATGACAGGGAAAGTAATGAAATATATTTAATCAGGGACAGAATAGGCAAAAAACCGCTCTATTACTGGCAGCAGGCGGATAATCTGGTTTTTGCCTCGGAGTTAAAACCTATTATGGCATTTCCGGATTTTCCAAGGGAAATAAGGCGGGGAGTATTATCCCGCTATTTACACCACCAATATATTAACGCTCCGGATACTATTTTTAAAAACGTCTATAAGCTGGAGCCCGGTGCAATCCTGCGGTTTAGGGCGGGTGAGGTCAATGTATGGAAGTATTGGGATATAAAGCAGGTATACAAGATGCAGATTGCCAATCCCGTAAGAAGTTATGACGAGGCAAAAGAGGGCTTAAAAGAGCTGTTAAAGCAATCCGTGGCGGCCCGTATGATCTCCGATGTGCCGTTGGGAGCCTTTTTAAGCGGAGGTTATGATTCTTCACTGGTTACTGCCATTGCGCAGGAATGTTCGGATATGCCGGTAAAAACCTTTTCCATAGGCTTCCATGAAGAAAAATACAATGAAGCAAAGTATGCCAAAGCAGTGGCCGAATATCTTGGAACGAACCATACCGAACTGTATATTGATGAAAAGGAAATGTTTGCACTGGTGGAGAGTATTCCCAAGTATTATGATGAACCTTTTGCGGACAGCTCGCAGATTGCGACCATGCTTGTGTCTGAATTGGCAAGGCAGCAGGTGACCGTAGCCTTATCGGGAGACGGAGGCGATGAATTTTTCTGCGGTTACAATGTTTACGAGAACGTAAAACAGGCACAGCAATTGGACGTTCTTGGTGCAATGGTATACGGGATCTGCCATCTGCCGGGAGCAAAACAGCTTAGAATGGAAGAGCGGCTTCCCTTTAAGGTGCGTGTGATTGCGGGGAATCGTGAAAAAGAAGCTAAGACCCAGTTTGGTTCGGGAAGTTATATTGAAAAAGCCACGAAAATGGTAAAGGATATCCGGTCAGCTGCTGACAGTCCGGATGAAGACAAACGCCTGTCGGTGCACTATTTGATTGAAAGCGGATACGGCGTAAACGACTGGCAGATTCGCAGAATGCTGCTTGATATGGATACCTACCTGCCGGGTGACATTCTTTGCAAGGTGGATAGAGCGTCGATGAAATATTCCCTTGAATCAAGATGTCCTATCCTGGATAAGAATGTAATGGAGTTTTCATATCGTATCCCGCATGAATTCAAATATAAAAACGGTGATAAAAAACATATATTAAAAGATATTGCCTATGATTATATTCCAAGAGAATTGTTGGACAGACCCAAGGTAGGCTTTGGAGTCCCTCTTGATAAATGGCTTCGCGGTCCGCTGAAAGAACAGTTATTGGATTACAGTAATTATGATTACCTTAGCAGACAGGGAATTTTTGATGCCGGATATGTTTCCGATATGATAGGCTCTTATATAATAACAGGTGATGCGGGGCCGGCTACGGGAGCCAATTATTCCAAACTGGCCTGGTCGTTTTTTGTATTCCAGCAATGGTATCAGCACTATTGTGAAACTTTTTGAGAATTTTTTATTTTGAGGAAGATATGAGTGAAAAATTAAAATCTGATTTAACTGATGCAAATGCAAAAAATGCATTAAATATCCCCAATAATGCGATAAATAACAACAGTACTGCAAGAAAAATTGCATTCTATATCGGCTCTTTAAATAAAGGCGGAGCAGAGAGGGTCTTTGTAAATCTGGCGGAATATTTTTTGAGCCGGGGTTATAAAGTCGTCATGGTTACACAGTATCAAAAAGAAGATGAATATATACTTGACAGTAATATTAAAAGAGTGATTTCTGATATAACGCCCGAAGAGACAACCGGAAGCAGAATGCGTAACTTTTACAGAAGAATGAAGAAACTGCGCAATGTATGGAAGCTTGAGCAGCCTGACCTGGTACTCTCCTGTGTGGGAAAAAATAATTTTATGACGGTTGTTACCACAATGTTTACCAAGACAAAACCGGTAGTTTCGGTTGTGGGAGAAGCTAAGGAGGAATATCCCAACGCATTAATGAAAGCGCTGGCCAACCTGCTTTTCCCATGCGCAGCAGGTGTAATCTTACAAACAGAACGCTCCCGGGAGTTCTTCAATAAAAAAGTTAGAAAAACAACTGTTATTTTACCTAATTCCCTAAATCCACTCTTTATAAGACCCCGGTTTAGCGGCGAACGTCAAAAGCGCCTTGTATCTGTAGGACGTCTGGATGCAAATAAAAACCATGAAATGATGGTTCGTGCATTTGCAAACCTCACTGATAAATATCCGGAATACACCCTCACCATATACGGAGAGGGCGAACTTAGGGAACACTTACTAAAACTAATAGAATCATTGAACCTTACAGAAAAAGTATCTCTCCCCGGTATAATTCCGAATGTTGCAGATAATATAGAAAAAGCAGCCCTGTTCCTGCATACATCGTACTCGGAAGGCGTTTCCAACGCCATCATAGAAGCCTTGGCACTGGGACTCCCCGTCATAGCCACCGATGTTCCGAGCGGAGGCACGGTCGAGCTTATCCGCCATAATGAAAACGGCCTTATAATCCCGCCCGGAGATCAGACAGCGCTGGAGGCGGCCATAGATACGGTACTATCCGATAATGCGCTTGCCGAGAAACTTGGTAATGAAGCGTGTAAGATACAGGATAAGCTTGCACCGGAGAAGGTTAATGCTGAGTGGGAACGATACTTTGCTAAATTATGGCATAATCAGTAGAAAGGTAAATATCATATGTGCGGCATATCCGGTTTTTGTAACCCAGAATTTGACTGGCATAAAAACATCAACAGAATGAATGATAAAATGCTCCATCGCGGTCCGGATGCTTCAGGCATATGGGCAACGGAGGATAAATCTGTTGTCCTTGGACATAGAAGGTTGTCAATTATAGATTTGACTTCCGGCGGTGCCCAACCGATGGAATCACATAACGGCCGTTATGTGATGGTTTATAACGGAGAAATCTATAATTATCGTGACATTAAAGATAAACTAATAAAAGAAAAGAAAGTAACTGCTTTCAAAAGCACTTCAGATACGGAGGCGCTTTTGGAAGCGGTTTCTGCATATGGAATGGAAGCTGCCTTGAAAATGAGTAAGGGTATGTTTGCAATTGCCGTGTATGATAAAAAAGAACAGATGTTATTGTTGGCGCGTGACAGAGTGGGAGAGAAACCTTTATATTATGGCGTTACAGGAAAAAAGACATTTGTTTTTGCATCTGATTTAAATTCGATAACCTGTCTGGACAATTTTAATAATCCTGTCAATAAGAAGGTGTTGGAAACATATTTTAGATATGGATATATTCCGGCACCGTACTCTATATACGAAAATATATACAAACTGGAACCGGGTAAAATTTTGAAAATCAAGTCCCCGTTTTATAACGATTGTTTTTTGGAGACTGTTTCATACTGGTCAATGACTGAAACCGCTTATTACGGGCAGACCCATCTTTTTAAAGGGAGTGAAAAAGAGGCGGCGGAGGAATTGGAGAGGCTGCTGAAAAACTCAATCAGGAGTCAGTTGGTGGCGGATGTTCCGGTAGGCGCTTTTTTGTCGGCGGGAATAGACAGCTCCACAATTGTGTCACTGATGCAGGAAGTAAGTGACCATAGTGTCAGAACCTTTACCATAGGTATGAATGAGGAAGGCTTTAATGAGGCTGAAATAGCGGGGAAGATAGCCGAACATCTCGGAACCGAGCATACTGAGCTGTATATTACGCAGGATGATGCCAAACAGGTGATTCCTAAGCTGGGAAGCATGTTTGGCGAGCCCTTTGCCGATTCTTCGCAGATACCTACTTATCTGGTAAGCAGGATGACGAGGGAACATGTAACGGTATCTCTAAGCGGTGACGGAGGGGACGAGCTTTTCTGCGGTTACGGTACTTATGATTCTATAGGCGGTATCTGGCGGAAAATCAATAAAATACCAGGTGTTATTCGAAAGCCTGTAAGTGCAGCCATACTTGGCAGTCCGTTTGGTAAAAGCGGAAGTATGGCAATAAGGGCGAGACTGCTTGGTTCAAAGGGTATAGAGGACATATACAGACGTTCCGAAATCGGCGAAGGTATGAATCTTCTGGATGAGAATGTGCGTATGGAGCTTGATAAGGATTCGGATGAGGAAAGACTTAAGTCTGTTATGGATAGTTATACAGACGGCTTCATCCCTGAACCTTTGCACAATTTAATGCTTATGGACCTGCTTATGTACCATCCGGATGATATTCTTACCAAGGTGGACAGAACTGCAATGGCGGTTTCACTGGAAACCAGGGTGCCGATGCTGGATAAGGATGTAGTGGAATTTGCATGGACTCTGCCTATTGATTATAAAAAAGACGGAGCGGTAACCAAAAAAGTATTGCGTGATATTTTATACAAATATGTACCAAGGGAATTGATGGAGAGACCCAAAAAAGGTTTTGCAATTCCGTTACACGTATGGCTGAAAGAACCGCAGTTAAAAGAGTGGGCGGAGGCACTTATAGACCGGAAGAAAATAAAAGAACAATCGTTATTAAATCCTGATATGGTATGGAAGATGTGGGAAGACTTTATCAATAGAGATATCTGGCGTCAGCAGATATGGTATGTACTGATGTTTATGGCAAGCAACATATAACTTATTTTAATATCATACGTTATTAAATTGAAAATTAAGCATAGAAAGGCAATAAGGATATTTTGAAAATATTGGATAATCATATTCCGGCGGCCATAGCACCGGAAGAGCAAAAAGAACTTATTTCAATAATAGCAGCGGTTTATAATATAGAGAACTACGTTGAGCGCGGAGTTAATTCCATTATGAACCAGACTTACAAAAACCTTGAGATAATACTGGTTGACGACGGTTCCACCGATGGCAGCGCCGGTATTTGTGACCGGCTTGCGGAAAGTGATGACCGTATAGTTCTTATACATAAGAAAAACGGCGGTCTTGCCGATGCCAGAAATGCGGGACTTGCAGTGGCAAAGGGCAGCCTGATAGGTTTTGTGGACGGAGATGACTGGATAGATGAGGATATGTACGAAAAGATGTATTCCGCCCTTCTTGAGCAGAACGCCGATATGGCAGTATGCAGATACCGTCAGGTGTATAAGGATGGTGTGCTGGATGAGTCTGTGCAGAGAGTGATTTTATTTGAAGGTGATGAGGCCCTGCGGTACTATGTTGAGGAGAGAGACGAGTACAATATCCAGAATGCGGCATGGAATAAGCTTTACCGGAAAGAAGTACTTAAGGATTTAAGTTTTCCCACCGGTAAGTGGTATGAAGATGTAATGTTTACGACCAGGGCGATAAGCAGAGCCAAAAGCTGTGTTTACCTTGACACTGCCTGTTATAATTATATAATAGACAGAGAGGGAAGTATTATGAATAATCGGATCAATTCCCGGATTTTTACCGATTTGATACCAACGTACCGGGAAAAAACCGAATTTCTCAAGGAAATCGGAAGACCGGATCTGGCTGATATTCATGATTATTTTTTTTATAAGCGAATGCTGATTTTTTATAATAAAATAAAAAAGGCAAGGCTCCCTGAAAAAAGAAAATATTTAAACGAAATTACGTCTGTAATTAATGGGGGTTTGGCACAAAACAGGAGCGATTTTGACCGTATTTACAACTGTAGTATTGCCAATCCCAATGAAAAAAGGAAAATGAACATCTTTTTAAAGTCGCCAAAGCTATATTGGTTTGTGATGCTTATAAATGATGCGCTTATTCTTCCTTTAAAAACCAGGAAGGCACTACACTAAACCGGAGGAACCGTATGATTATCATCCAGATGATGGGGGGATTGGGGAACCAGATGTTCCAATATGCCCTTTACAGTCAGCTTAAAAGTATGGGAAAAGAAGTTAAAATGGATGATAGAGCCGGTTTCGTCGCAGATAAACAGCGTGATCCGGAGCTTGGTGTTTTTGGTGTGGATTATATAAGAGCCACCGAAGATGAAATTATTAAGATGCGGGATTCCTCCCTGAAATTTACCGCAAGGGTGAGAAGGAAGCTGTTTGGCAGGAAGAATAACTCATATTTTGAGGAAAGCAGGCTTTTTCAGTCTAAGATATTCGGATGGGATAATATTTATCTGGAAGGATACTGGCAGTCCGAGAAATATTTTAAAGACGTGGGGCAGCAGCTTAGGCGGGAATTCTCGGTTGATCGGCTTAAAAGCAACCCTGACCCGGATTACAGGTTTTCCCCGGAGTCGGAAAGTTATTTATGGAAAATAGAGCAGACGCAGTCGGTCAGCATTCATATAAGGCGGGGGGACTATCTTTTACCGCAAAATCAGGAATTATTTGGCAATATTTGTACGGATTATTATTATGAACAGGCAATGCAGGCAATTACAGGGAAGTATCCGAACTGCATTTTTTATATATTTACAAATGACCTGGAATGGTCTTATCCGTGGCTTAAAAGGCGGAGCGATGGCAAGAATAAGATTATTCCGGTAGAAGTGCCAAAAGGCAGGGATCATGAGGCGCTTGTGCTTATGAGCAGGTGTAAGCATAATATTCTGGCCAACAGCAGTTTCAGCTGGTGGGCATCTTATTTGAACGACAATCCCGGGAAAGTAGTAATTGCGCCTGAGAAATGGCTCAACGGCTGGGATTGCAGTGATATCTACAGACCCGATATGACCAAAATAAAATGTGAAAGTTAATTGGAGAAATATAAATGGAAAAACAGGAACAGGCAGCCGGAAAGGTAACAATGCTGCAAAAAATAGCTTATCTGTTTGATAAAAAACAGAAGATACAGTGTCTGGGCCTCGGGGTTTTGATTCTGATAGGCGGTCTTTTGGAGACACTTGGAGTTTCAATGATGCTGCCGGTGGTTAATGCTATTATGGAACCGGATAAGCTGATGCAGAATGAAAAAGTTCAGAAAATTATGGAACTTTTAAATATTGAAACCGCTAATCAGCTTATTATGACAATGCTTGCGTCGCTCATCGTACTTTTTATTGTTAAAAATATGTATTTACTGTTCCAGACCTATGTTCAAAATACCTTTGTAACACGTAACAGAAACCGTATGATAAGCCGCGTTATGAGGGAATTTTTGAACAGACCGTATGAAGAATATCTGGGAGCGGATATACCAACGGTATTCCGTTTAACCGATAGCGATATTCCGAGTGCATTTCAGCTTATTCTGGTATCTATCCAGTTGGTTACGGAGGTGGTGGTTTCCGTCTGCCTTTGTGTGGTATTACTTATTGTAAGTCCTTTTCTTGCACTGTTTATAGTTGCAATATTTCTTGGAATGACAGTGTTTTTGTTTAAACTTTTAAAACCGAGACTGAATAAAATCGGAAGAAAAAATCAGGAGATTCAGTCCAGGATAGCCAAGTGGCGCATTCAGTCCATTTACGGGTTAAAAGACGTTAAAGTGCTTAACAGGGAAGAATTTTTCCTGAGGAATTATTATGAGAGCGGAAGCATCGGCGCGGATGTGGCAAGAAATTATGCGGTGCTGAATAATCTTCCAAGGCTGCTTATCGAGACAGTTTTTATGGTAAGTATACTTGGCTTTATCATGATTTATATAGCCGTCGGCGGAGATATGAATTCCCTGTTTGGGCAGCTTACGGCATTTGCCGTGGCGGCTATCCGTGTAATGCCGAGCGCAAACCGGATCAATACCTATATATCCGAAATATCATATGCACAGCCCTGTCTGGATTATCTGTATGAGAATCTGAACGAGAATATGAAGAAGGACGTAAACGGTACTGTTATAGGTAATATAAAAAAGAAACTTAAGAAATTTGATAAAAAACTTACATTACAGGATAAGATTGTGTTAGATCACATTACTTTTGCATATCCGGGGACCGATAAGAATATTTTCACGGATGCCCATATGGAAGTAAAAAAAGGACAGTCGGTAGGAATTATGGGACCTTCCGGCGCCGGCAAATCCACTATTGTGGATATTCTGCTTGGACTTTTGCACGCAAGCGAGGGCACTATTACCTGGGATGGAAGGAATATTTTTGACAACTACGAATCGTGGCTGGCGCAGATTGGCTATATCCCGCAGTCCATATATCTGGTGGATGAGTCCATACGGGACAATATCGCATTTGGAATCGATGCCGATAAGATTGATGATAAAAGGATATGGGAAGTGCTGGAAGAGGCACAGCTTAAGGAATTTGTAGAAGAATTACCGGAAGGTCTGGATACAACAATAGGTGACAGGGGTGTCAGGTTGTCCGGAGGACAGAGACAGCGTCTGGGAATTGCGCGTGCCTTGTACCATGATCCGGAGATTCTGGTTTTTGATGAGGCGACCTCAGCGCTTGATAACGATACGGAAAAGGCTGTAATGGATGCGGTAAACAGCTTCCATGGAAGAAAAACTATGATAATAATTGCTCATAGACTCAACACCATTGCGAAATGCGACGTTATTTATAAAGTAGAGGATGGGCGTATCAGTCCGGCAACACTTTCCTAAAAAAAGAAAGGTATGGTTTGCAATATGGTTGGGACAGAATTTATTATGGGGCAGGGACTTGGAAATCAGTTGTTTTGTTATGTGACGGCAAGAGCCGTTGCAGAAAAAAACGGATATGAGTTCGGCACCGCAGGTCAGGAAATTTTTGCAGTCAATATCCACAATGACAAGGGTATGTATTTTATGGATATCGATTTGGGACAGGCCATTACTCCGGAAGAGAAGAAGAATTTCAAAATCTATCAGGAAGAGGAAACGAGGCTTTTTATAGGAAATTCTGCTCATGATATTAATAACGGGTGTTATATCAGCGGAAAAGATGAAAAAATAAACCATATAGAAGACAACACACTGATTTACGGAAATCTGCAGGATGAGTCCTATTTTATCGAATATATTGATCAGGTTAAGAAATGGCTTACTGTCAAACCGGAATATGATTCTTATGAATACAGTCGTGAAAACCTCTGCATTATAAATATGCGGGGCGGGGAGTATACCGGAAGTCCAGAACTTTTTATCGATAAAAAGTATTGGATTCATGGAATGAAGGAAATGAAGAAGCTCCGTAGTGATATGGAGTTCATGATAATAACGGATGATGTGGATGCGGCAGGAAAGATGCTTCCGGGTATTCCGGCGTATCATTTTGATATCGGAAAGGATTATGTTACTCTGAAAAATGCGCATTATTTACTGCTGTCCAATTCATCATTTGCCTGTCTTCCGGCACACACAAGTGAAACATTAAAATTTGCCATAGCCCCCAAATACTGGGCGAGACATAACCTGTCCGACGGATACTGGGCTTCGGAGCAAAATATTTACAGTCTGTTTCATTATATGGACAGGAAGGGCAGATTGTTTAGTGCGAAGGAATGCAGGGAGGAACTTGCACAATATAAGAAAACTTCCTCAAAATATGCCGGTGTTAACAAAAGACCCGGCAAACTGAAGCTTGGATTTATGAAAATGCATGCAAAATATATATACCGGAAAGCCCATTTTAAAAAGATTGTACGTGGAGTGCTGAGACGTGTTAACAGGCTGATAAGGAGATAACCATTTTGAATAAAAAGGTATTACACAGTATGACGGAAAAGATAAACCGGTTTTCAATTAAAGGGATGACGGCATGTGCCGCAGTTCTTTTTGTGTTGTCCGTTATGCCGCTGCTCTTACTTGGAAAATATAATGTTATGTGCATTGATGATTATAATTATGGACAGCTGGTCCATGATACATGGGTTGCATCGGGTTCACTGAAGCAGTCGGTGCTTACGGCTTTTGAACAGGTAAAGCTTGTGTATATGACGACGCAGGGGGCTTATACGTCGGCTTTTCTTATGGCTATGTGTCCTATGAATTTTAATTATTATATCGGTTTTGTGGTTCCGGTTATTATGATAGGTATGTTTTCGGTATCGTCGTTTTGTCTTGGGAGACAGATTCTGACGAGGTGGCTGGGAAGTGATAAGATAAGGGCGGCATATGTGATGTTTATTCTGCTGTTTATGTTTTATCAGGTAATTGAAGCTCCCTTTGAGGGAATATACTGGTATAACGGCTCCGTACACTATATATTTATGGAATCTTTGCTTTTTATAATACTGACACTTGTGTCATATTCCATGTGGAGTGAAGATAAGGGTACTAAATCTGTTATAAGCTGCATTGCAGCATCTGTAATTGCGCCGATAACCGCAGGAAGTAACCTTGTAACTGCGCTTCAGGCCGAAGTTTTACTTGCTTTTTTGCTTGTATATGCATTTTTTGCCCATAAAAAGCGGCTGCTTTATGTGCTGATACCGTATCTGACATATACGGCAGGATTTTTATGTAACGTACTTGCGCCGGGACACAGGGCAAGGGCCGAGATTGAGACTGTTATGGGATATTCACCGGTTATGTCAGTGCTTTTATCGTTTTATTATGCCATGGTGTTTATGCTGCAATGGACCACGGCTTTTGTAATACTGACATGGCTGTCACTTTTGCCGGTGCTTTGGCAGATTGCCAGAAAATCCAATAAGAATTTTAGACATCCGGTCCTGGTTACGTTAGGAGTTTATTGCATTATATCCGCAATGTTCACACCTACTTTATATGGTTTGGGTACAGCAGGACTGTCAAGGGTTGATAATATAATACAGATGGTATATTATCTGAGCCTGATTCTTGTTACCACATACTGGCTGGGGTGGATAAGCCATAATGCAAATCCGGGAAATAACGTACACAGCATTTCCGCAGGTATGCAGTTTGGGAGTTTTCTGGAAAGTACAAAAAATATGATGACTTTTACCTGTTTGCTGCTGGTTATGGTAATATGGGTATTCACAGCCGATAAAAATACTTATGCAGGCATATCCGCACTCCGCTCGCTGGTAATAGGCGACGGTAAGGTATATTATGAAGAAGCAATGGAGCGTCATAAACTATATATAGACGAAACGATTCGGGATGTTGAGGTTAAGCCTCTTTCTATGAAACCGGCATTGTTTGATTTTGAAGACATAAATGAGGATTCGGAGTACTGGCTGAATCTGTCGGTAAATGCATATTTTCATAAACATTACGTACGCATTGTTGAGTAAACGCGGAGGGACACTATGGAAAAAGAAAAACTGAAACTTCCCAATATTACACTTGCGGCAATGACCAGCGTCAATATTTATGAAACAATTAAGGCATTACAGTACAGTATTAGAGAAATTGAGTTTGGCGACGTAATACTTATCACGCACAGAAAGCCTTTTTTTCTGCCAAAAGATATACATTACAAGCATACTTCCAAACTAACCGATATAGATGCCTTTAATTATAAAATGGTATATGAGCTTGCCGATTTCATAGATACCGATTATGTACTCCTGGTGCACTATGACGGCTTTGTAGTAAACCCCGAAAGCTGGAGGGATGACTTCCTGGACTATGATTATATAGGTTCCCCCTGGCCGCTGCCGGATAATGACATAGCCTACAGGGATTCCAAAGGCAACATCTGCCGCGTAGGAAACAGTGTCTCCATCCGCAGTAAACGCCTGCTGGAATTTCCGAGAAATGCAAATCTTAAATGGGAAAGAATGGAAGACGGTTTTTTTAACGAAGATACATTTTTGTGTTGTAAAAATAAAAATATAATTGAAGATGCAGGAATGAAATTTGCGCCTATAGAGGTAGCAAAGTATTTCGGTCATGAGCATATGATTCCGGAAATTATGGATGTGGACAAACCCTTTATATTCCATAAGTGGAGAGGGCGAAATGAGCAGTATCCCAGATTTGTCAATCCATGGAAGGTTAGGTGGCAGAAGGTTAAGGATATAATACGACCGCTATTATTATGGAGAAGATTGCGAAAATAAAGGAGTATCCAATGATTTATGATTGCATCCCTTTTTTTAATGAACTGGATATATTGAAGCTGCGTATGCATATTCTCGCTCCTTACGTGGACAAATTTGTAATTGAGGAGGCTTCCGTTACATTTTCCGGAGAGTCCAAACCGATGATATTTGCGGAAAACCGTCAAATGTTTAACGAATTTGGGGATAAAATAATTTATGTTCCGGTAGAGGATAATCCTCCTGAATTAACCACTACACATGAGCGGGATAAGTATCAGAAAAACCAGCTGATCAAAGCATTAGGTAACTGCAGCCCGGATGATGTTATTATTTTCAGTGATGTGGACGAGATTCCCAATCCTAAGGTTCTCAAAGAGATCATAGAAAAATTTGATGCTGATAAAGTCTATCATCTGGCTCAGAGGATGTTTTATTGTTTTCTTAACATGGAAGAAATTTCCGGTAAGCTGCTTTCGATTACCGGGGATTTTCCGGGGGTGGAGAAGAAGCAGTGGCTTGGAAGTAAGGTATGCAGCTTCGCTAAACTGCCAAAAGAGGGAATTGTTTATCTTCGGGAGGTTTCTACAAGTGACCCGTCAAGTGTAAGAGTAGAGGACGGAGGATGGCATTTTGGCTATATGGGCGGCAACGGGGAGAAGAATGTTGCCAGACGTATAAGCGAGAAGGTTCAGGCGGCGGCGCATCAGGAGTATAATGAGTCGAAGTATCTTAAGGAAGCGGTAGACAGGCTCTTGTGCGGGGAAGACATATTCGGAAGGGATGCTGAGTTTATCAGGGTGGAGATTGACGAAACTTATCCGGACTATCTGAGAGAGCATATGGAAGAATATGATTATCTTATTGCACCATCGGTTAGCAGGTTTCGGATCTCATTGAAAAAAGGTGTACTTGCTGTTAAAGAGATTTTGCGGAAACTGCATGGCAAACTGGTTTAAGAGAAAGGATGGAGCTGTTTATGGAATTTTATAATAAAGTCTGGAAAAGAAAAATTCCCCAGCTTCTTTTTTACATCGGATTGACGATTGAACTGGGTATTGTAATTATTGATAAAAGTAATTACATAAATCCGGTTGAAGGTCTTTTATTTAGAATAACATTTGTTATTTTTGCGCTTAAGCTCATACTTACGCAGTATAGCCGGAAAGAATGGCTGCTTATAGTGTTTATGGAGATTATAGCACTTATTTCATATAGAATTACCGGTAAAAATGATGTTATCAGGATTGTGACTTTTGTGGCTGCCTGTAAAGGGATTCAGTTAAAGCAGATGATAAAATATGCATTTTATGTAACGCTGCTTGGCTGCATAGCAATCGTATTTCTATCGGTGACAGGAATTTACGGGGAGATGAGCCTTACTACCGATTATGGAAGAGGGTATGAAATGCTTTACCGTAAAGGTTACGAGGAAACCCGATATACGCTGGGGATGGGACATCCCAATGCACTTGCGGCCATGTTCCTTATGCTGCTGGCAATGGGAATTTATGTTTTTTCCGAAAAAATGAGTTGGTATATCTATCTTTTTCTGATGCTGTTAAATGTCGGAATATATGGTTTGACCGATTCCAAAACTTCGATGGCGATTATAACGATTTTGCTGCTTGCATCCTTTATTATGGGTCGCAGCAGTTTCTTCAGGGAAAAGAAGGCTGCCTATATTTGCGGATTGCTGATCTTTGTATTGTGTGTCGGATTTTCGGTAGATGCGGCCGCAAATGCACCGAAAGTGAGGACTGCCGAATATAGGGAAACCTTTTTATCCAGTTATGGGCATGGCGCAAATGCAAACGTTCTGGCGCTTATGCGGATTGACCAGAAGATAAACGGAAGAATTCTGGCGCTTACAGATTCAGAAGGAAATAATGGCTCGATAGAAAGCTGGAGACTTTTTTCCTCACCCAATAATATGGAATACTATTTTGATATGGGATGGGTTAAACTGTTTTACAGATACGGAATCATACCCGGAATACTCTACTGTATCGCTAATTTATTTCTGCTTTGGAATTTTTATAAAAAAAGAGATGCCTTCGGACTTGTGATATTTACGATACTTACAATTTATACGGTTGTGGAAGCGCACTTGTGTTCTGTTTATATAGGCAGAAATTTTCTTCTTATGATGATGGGAAGTTATTTTTTGCAGGATGAAAATATGAAATTACATAATAATGTTTAATAATTTACAGATACTTATAATAAGCAGGATTACATGTATGAAAAAACAATGGAAACAGGTTTTAATATCGTTTATATTGCCGGTATTGGTTTTATTGATAATTTATATGCTATGGGGGCAGTATCCGTTTGGAGAAAATACCCTGCTCATATGGGATATGGATGAGCAGTATGCTCCGTTTTTTGCGCATCTGCACAATATCCTGCATGGGGATGCCTCCGGCTTATACACATTTTCAAGGGCGCTTGGCGGAAATATGCTAAGTGTTGCGGCTTATTATCTGATAAGTCCGTTTAATTTAGTATTTTATTTTTTTGATGCGGAAAATATTTATGTCGGAATTCTTTTGGTGACACTGCTTAAAGCAGGAGCCTGCGGAGGTGCTATGTACCGGTTTTTAAACCGGAAACGACAGGATATATCCGCACTTATATTTTCTACGGCATATGCACTCTGTGCTTATATGATTGCGTATCAGTTCAATATATTCTGGATAGATGCAATTGTTTTGCTGCCTTTTGTCTGTGAGGGTATAGAAAGGCTGGTGGATGAGCAAAAGTATCTGCTTTATGCGTTTTCAATAGCCCTGTCTGTAATTACAAATTTTTACACAGGATATATGATATGCATTTTTTCCGTAATGTATTTCTTGTGCTATTTCTTCTTTATTTCGGACAAAAAATATCGATTTAAGACGATTTTGATTTATTCGGCGGCTTCGCTTCTGGGCGGTATGCTCTCAATGTGTGTCTCACTTCCGACGCTTGATATAATGCGGGACGGAAAGACCGGAATCTCCTTTGGTATACTTAAAAATTTCCAAAATATGTTTAAATACGGAGAACTTTTTGATGCGGCATTCTGCGCAACTATCAGCGATAATCAGATTACGCAGGGCAGACCGCTGATATACTGCGGCGTATTTGCAATTATTATGACGATTTACTGGATGGTTAATACAAAAGAAGCCAATAGAAAAAAGCTGGCATATCTGCTGCTTTTGTTTGCAATGGCGGTATCGTTTCATCACTATAATTTAAACTGTGTATGGCATGCATTTAACCGGCCTACAGGATCACCTTACAGATATTCATTTATATATGTTTTTCTGTTTCTCTATATGGCGTATAAGGGTTACACTGAACTGACGGATTTAAAAGACAATACTAAATATGACACACGTGTCACGTGTGGAATAGGTTTGGCGCTATGTCTGATTTTGCTATGCAGAGCAGGTGTATTTATGGAAAACCGGAGAATAAGCATTCTTGCATTGAATGTATTACTGGTTACAATATATACCGCATTGGTCGTTCTTGTTAAGAATAAAACGGCAAGAACTCTTTTAATATTGATTTTTACCTGCGCAGAACTTTTTACAAATGCCGAATGCCTGTATACGGGTTCCTCCCAGTATGCATCTGTCAGTGTGGCGCAGTATCGGGAATATATGAATGAGATGCTTCCGCTTGTAGAAAAGGCAAAAAATTCGGAGGCCGAAAATGGTGGTATAGTCCGTACCGCTATAGACAGGAGTGCGCGCAGAACTGCTAATGACGCATTTTTATTCAGTATATATGGCATGGATTCCTATACTTCCGTAGAAAAGCAAAACGTTATCCGGATTGCAGGTAACTTTGGATATTCCAACAACATACTTTGGGGTATGCACTATAACAACGGTTCAACCCAAGCGGGGGAGTCCTTCTTAGGTGTGAAGTACCTTATTTCCGGGATAAATCCGGGTCTGGGATACCATGGACTGGAAGACAGTGACAGCTTTGCGGTCTATGAAAATGAAAATGTGCTGCCATTTGCATTTTTTACTAATGATTCAATTTTAGAAATCGTGAGTTTTGGCGATACTTTCCAATATATGAATGAACTGTACCGCAGTCTGGATGCCGGACAGGATGAAGATATATTTATTGAACTTGACAAAAGACTGATTCAGACCGGCAACTGTAATGAAACCGAAGACGGTGGCTGGGAGATTTCAGACATAGCAAAAGGAGATGAAACAAAGGAGTCATATCTGGAATATGAGTATGAAACAGATTCGGAAATGACCATATATACACGATATGATAAGGCAGGGGTATCTAAGGCGGAGGTATATATTGAAGGCGAGATTGTTGACTTAGACAGTCAACGGGGTGATGTAAAAAGCATCGGGCGGCTTAATAAGGGAAGTAGATTTACCATTCGTTTTTATCTGCCGGAAGACGGTATACTTTCTCCGGATAAAATATATGTATACGGTGAGCGTGATGATATACTTGAAACGTATGCGGAATCGGTAAATAGTCAGCCGGTAAAAGTGATCATGAATAATGAGGCAGATATTGATATCTTATGTACAAATGAAGATGCCGATATAAAATACCTGCTTTGTACACTTCCTTACGATAAGGGCTGGAGAGCCAAAGTAGACGGAAAAACCGTGGAAATCCTGAATGTACAGGATTTTGCGGTACTTCCGATTGAATACGGAACCCATGAAATTGAACTAAAATTCATACCGAGAGGCTTGTATCCCGGCATGGTAATGACATTCGTGTCAGTTTTAGCGGTGATTTTTACATTTTATGGCAGAAAATTCAGCGTGAGATTGAATTTCTTACCGAAAAATGGTATTCTTAATAAAATTAAAAATTTTTTTAAATAAAGAATGGCATGGTTATTGGTATGAACCGAAAAAGAAAAATAATAGAAGGCTATTATCTGCTTTTTACAGATCTGGCAAGTATTACAATAGCCTATGTAATTGCAATATTAATACGTTATCATAAGTTCAGCAGAGTTATGGAACCTGAGCTGCATTTTCTGGTATATGTTTGTTTTCTGCTGTTTTGTACCATTTACAGTTTTATGCTTGACTGGAACCGGGAGTTTTTGACCAGAGGCGTTTTGGTTGAATTTATGGCTGTACTTAAGTTCAACATCTTTATGCTGCTTGCGGTTGCCAGCCTGCTTTTTATGCTGCAGCAGGGTGAGAAGTTTTCCAGAGGTGTATGGGGATACTTTGCTGTTTTTGATATGATCATAGTCTGGAGTGTACGCCTTTTTATGAAAAAACTACTTAAGGCGTATTTTACTTCCAAGTCCAATATTGTCAAGATAATGGTCATTGCCAAAGACTCGGTACTTAGCAAGACCCTTGCCAGCCTGAAACAAAATCTGGATATCGAATATGAAATCGTAGCGCTTGCCTGTGTGGACGTTGACAGAAAAGGAGTGGTCATCGGAGGCGTAAAAGTAACGGCCGACGGCTCAAACGTGCTTGAAATTGCAAGGCAGATGCCGCTTGATGAAGTGTTTATAAATCTGCCGGATGCAGATAAGGACTATGTGAAGCATATCATATATGATCTGGAATCTATGGGAATAGTATGTCATTACAATATTGATGTTATTGACAGGATTCAGAAGGAGACCAGAGTAGGGCGATTTGCAGGGTATACTGTCATAACCTATTCTCTCAACAATTTCGATTATCGTAGGATGCTTATAAAGCGTGTAATAGATATTGCAGGCGGCATATTCGGCCTTTTGATAACAGCAGTTATTACACCGTTTGCAGCAATAGCCATTAAGCTGGATTCTCCGGGGCCGGTATTTTTTGCCCAGACAAGGATCGGAAAGAACGGAAGGCGTTTTAAGATATACAAATTCCGCTCAATGTATATAGATGCCGAAGAACGTAAAAAAGAGCTTGAAGCACAGAACGAAATGCAGGGTTTAATGTTTAAGATTGAGAACGACCCGCGTATAACCAAAGTGGGGAAATTTTTACGCAAGACAAGCATTGATGAACTTCCGCAGTTCTATAATATTGTCAAAGGCGATATGAGTCTGGTTGGAACCAGACCACCCACAGAGGATGAATTTGAAAAGTACAATTCTCATTATAGAAGACGCATCAGCATGACTCCCGGTCTGACCGGATTATGGCAGATCAGTGGACGGAGCGATATTGTTGATTTTGATGACGTGGTAAAATATGATCTGGAATATATAGATAACTGGACCTTGGGACTGGATATCAAAATCCTGCTCCAAACGGTCTGGGTAGTGTTGACCGGTAAAGGGTCTAAATAGAAACATATTGATATTGAAAGGCATGGTTTGTGTATTGAAAGTTGTTATGATAGGGGCTGACAGAAGCGTACACGGAGGGGTTTCTGCAGTTGTCAACAATTATTACAAAGAAGGACTGGATAAAAAAATAAACCTTCTTTATATCGGTACAATGGTAGACGGAAGTAAGTTTCGCAAATTGCTGCGTGCATTCTATTCCTATCTTCATTTCCTTACTGCATTGCCTAAAATGGATATCCTGCACGTCAACATGGCGGCAGACGCCAGCTTCTACCGCAAAAAAGTATTTATAGATACGGCTGCACTTTTTCATAAAAAAATACTAATCCATGAACATGGCGGCGACTTTCAAGGCTTTTATTATAATAAAAGCACCGAAAAGGGCAGAAAAATAATCAGAAAAACCCTGAACAAAGCACAGATATTTGTGGTCCTCTCACAGACCTGGGCGGATTTCTTTAAACCAATCGTAAATAATGAAAAAATTATTATTCTGGAAAACGCCGTACCTATTCCGCCTGCTCTCAAAACTTCATACGACGACCACAACCTCTTATTTCTGGGCAGACTGTGTAAGGAAAAAGGAATTATGGAATTGCTTGATGCAATTTCCATAGCCTCACAAAAATATCCGGATATCCGCTTATATCTTGGCGGCATCTGGGAAGATGATGATCTGAAAAATAAGGCAGCCGCTCTTAAAAAACATGTTAAATACCTTGGCTGGATAGATGATAAGAAGAAAGAGCGCTGTATGGAAAAATGCAGTGTTTTTGTCTTGCCAACCTATTTTGAAGGACAGCCCATATCGCTGCTTGAGGCAATGGCAAAAGGAATGACGGTTGTCAGCACAGAGGTTGGTGGTATTCCTCAAATTGTGACAACCGGTCAGGATGGCGTACTTATTCCGCCTAAGGATACACAGGCTTTAGCGGAGGGTATCTGTGAACTGCTGGATGATGCGGATACGAAAAAACGATTGGGAATAAACGCCAGAGCGAGGGCGACTCAATCGTACAATATGCGGGAGCGAGTGAATGAATTGGTAGCAATATATGAAAAAATGATGCAGGGGGACAACTATGAAGAAACAAAATTATAAAATCAGCATAATCGTCCCGGTCTACAACAGCAGCGAATACTTAGAGCAGTGTGTAGACAGCATTTTGTTGCAGACCTACGAAAACCTTGAACTGCTGTTGATTGATGATGAATCCAAAGACCAAAGTGGTGAAATCTGCGACAGATATGCATCCGAGGATGACAGAGTAAGAGTTATTCACCAGAAAAATGCCGGCTGCACCGCAGCGAGTCTGACCGGCTTACGAGAAGCATCCGGCGATTATTATATGTTTATTGACAGTGACGACTATGTTGAGCAGGATATGCTTACCGAGATGAGCAGGCATTTGATTGGCCAAAAAGGCGAAGTGGTCTGCTGTAATCATATTCTTGAGAAACAGAAGCAGACGCTTCCGACGGCATCATCGGCCGCGCCGGGTATATATGAAGGAGCAAAACTTAAACGGGAAATAAAAGATAAACTTCTTGGAAATGAGCAACGCATTGTCCCGATTTCGCGCTGTATGAAATTGTATGAGAAATCTGTTTTTGAGGGAAATACTAAATATTGTGATACGAAAATCCGTATGGGTGAGGATTTTAACCTTGTATTTCCGGTACTTTTAGACTGCAGCAGAATGGTAGTTATGGATAAAGCTTACTTCTACCACTACCGCTATGTAGAAACCTCAATGGCACACTGCTACGACAAAGACATGATGGACAGCGTCAACCGCCTTGAAAACTTCCTAAGAAGAGTTATAGACGACAAAAAGGTAGAAAACGGTGAGCTTCTGATCCGTAAAGAATATTGTTGTATGCTCCTTCTCGTAATGAAAAACGAACTCCGCAACCCGGACAGGAACTATATGGAGAATATACAGAATATATTCAGGGATGCTAAAATCAGGGATATAGTTGATAATACAAATATTATTGTGCGGGGAAAAGCTAACCGCATTCTGTATTGTGGTATTAAGCACCCAAACAAACCTATAATATGGATACTACGCTGCATTATGAAACTATATGACAATAAGTAGTGATATTATAACAGTATACGTTGGTGATTGCGAGACTTTGGGACGGGGAGGGCGGCGGAAAAGGATTTCCGCTGAAAGACCCTCTAAAAACGTCGGCACTTGGATTTTGCAACGCAAAATCCTTAGTACCGTTACGTTTTTAACGGAGCGAAAGCGTGTCTTAAAGCGGTAACCTTTTTCACCGCCCTCCCCGTCCCAAAGTCTCGCAATCATTCACAACCTACACCGAAAGGAACCACAACCTTGAATAACCGATTAATACTATATCTCCACGGCGGAAGCGGCAATCACGGCTGTGAGGCAATCGTCAACAGCACCTGCCATATGCTTAAGGACATCCCCAAACTTCTCGTTACAAACAGCGAGAAAGAGGATAGGCAATATTCGCTTGCCCCGTTGTGTGATATTTTACAGGAAAGAAAAATAGACGAGCATTTTTTTGCACATGTCTGGTATTATGGCTGGAGAGCGCTTTTTCATGATCCGGAATCATTTATGCGATATCGTTTCCGCGACATAATGGGTAAAAATCTTGCGCCTCTGTATGTGTCAATAGGCGGAGATATGTACTGTTATGATGTGTCCAAAAAAGAAGCCATTCTGGCAAACCGTACTTTTAACAGGGCGGGAGCCAAAACAATTCTCTGGGGCTGTTCCATAGAGCCGGAGCTGTTAAAAGATGCTGAAGTAGTGGAAGATATGAAGCGTTATATGCTTATAACACCGCGGGAATCCATTACGATGCAGGCATTAAAGGATGCGGGGATTGTGCAGAATGTCAAACTTTTTCCCGATCCGGCATTTGCGCTTGAGCCGGATAAGATTGAATTGCCGGAAAACTTTATTGAGGGCAGGACGATAGGTATAAATATCAGCCCTATGATAGTCAGTTATGAAAAGGAAAAGGGAATTGCAATCGCCAATTATAAGAAACTTATAGACTATATTTTGCATACCTCGGATAACAATGTGGCACTTATACCGCATGTTGTATGGAAGAATAATGATGACAGGATAACCCTTGCCGAGCTTTACCGTGGATATGAGAAAAATGACAGGGTTGTCATTTTTTCGGATATGTCCTGTCAGAATATAAAATATGTTATTTCCAAGTGCAAGGCTTTTATCGGAGCCAGAACGCATGCCACTATTGCGGCATATTCAAGCAAAGTACCTACACTGGTTGTGGGATATTCCGTGAAAGCGCTTGGGATAGCTAGAGATATATTCGGCAATGAGCAAAACTATGTGTTGCCGGTCCAGAGCTTACAGAATCCGAATGAACTTATTCAGGCTTATGATTGGCTTATGGATAATGAGGAAATGATACGGGAACGGCTTAAAGAAGTTATGCCGGATTACTGTGACAGGGCAGTAGGAGCGGGGGACGAGATTCGCAGGATATGGGAACAGGTAACAACATAAATTCCAATTTAATAAGTATTATAGTCCCGATTTATAACGGCGGGGATTATATTGACAGATGTGTCGGAAGTATTCTTAAGCAGACTTATACGGAATGGGAGCTTCTTTTAATGGATGGAGCGTCGTCCGATGATTCGCCACAGCTTTGCGACGAATGGCAGAGAAGAGATAAGCGCATACGGGCATTTCATTCTGAAAGAAACCGTGGAGTTTCAGAGGGGCGTAATATGGGACTGCGAGAAGCTTCAGGCGCTTATATTATGTTTGTGGATGTGGATGACTGGCTGCTTCCTGACTGTCTTCAGAGACTGTATGACGACATACAAAAACCCGGTGTACAGATAGCAGGCTGCGGATTTATAAGCTGTACAGACGAAGACCGGAAAGAGCAGTTGTCAGATATAAAAACAGCGACAATGTCCGGAGTTGATGCTTCCCGAAATGAATACAGAAATAAGCCGAATGTAAGGCTGATTGCGGGAAAGGATTTTCTGCGCGAAGGAATTCTTAAGCGGGATACACGCTGCTGGAGCAAGCTTTATAAAAGAGAACTGATAGAAGGACATTTCTTTAACGAGGCGTATACAATTGGTGAAGATATGCTGTTTGTCTGGGAAACGGCAAGGGAGGCTGAACTTATAAGTTCAAGCGATTATAAAGGTTACTGTTATTATCGTAATGTGAACGGAGCTATGCTTAAAAGGTTCAGAGAGTCTGATATTGATCAGATAAGATGCTGGCAGTTCTTATTGCAAAGCCTGTTTGCGGAAAACGGAAAGGAAGAAAAATATGACACTGATGTCATAATTGCAACGGCAACCAATCTTTTGATATCCTGTATGCTGGTTGCAGGAAAACTTGCAATGCTGCCGGGTGAAGAACGCAGGCAGTATGCTGACATAAATAAACAATGCAGGGATGTTTTAAAGGAAACCCTTAGAATAAAAGGTGCATATGCCGGATTAGACAAAAGTTATAGGATTAAGGTGAGCCTCTATAAACTATTTTCCGATTTATATTTGAATTTATATCATATTTTGAAAAGGTAGCAAAATGGGCAGAGTACGTCAGGCAGAGAAGAATATTTTCTTCGGCTATTTAAGTAATTTCATCATTCTGGTTATGGGCTTTTACCAGAGAAAAGTATTTATAATGGTGCTCGGAAGAACACTGCTTAGCGTCAACACCCTTTATACGGATATTCTCAGCATGCTGTCTTTAGCGGAACTGGGAATCGGCACTGCGCTTAACTTCAGTCTATATAAGCCGGTAGCAGAGCATAATTATGAGAAGATCAAGTCTTATATGCAGCTTTATAAAAGGGCGTATCTGGCAATTGCAGGTGTGATAGCGGTTGTGGGCCTTGCACTTGCGCCCTTTTTGCCATACATCATAAAGGAAAGCGACAGGGGCGGTATTTCGATAAGGAACCTTACCATATATTATCTGATTTTCCTGTTTAATACCGTCAGTTCATATTTCGTAGCCTATAAGTACAGTCTGGTCAATGCTGAGCAGAGAAGCTATATACAGACCAATATTGCAACGATTACCAGGATTGTTACGGTGCTGGTACAGATTGCAATACTTCTGGCAACCGAAAACTTCCTTTTGTTTCTTCTTACACAGGCGGCAATAGAACTTATACAGAAGATATTTGTCAGTATTTATTTTAACCGCCTATATCCGTATCTTCGCGATAAAAAGGTGCAAAAGCTTGAGAAAAAAGAGACGGATATTGTCATAACCAAAAGCAAGGCGCTGATGTTTCATAAAATCGGCGATGTGGCAAGACTGCAGACAGACAGCATCATAATCACTACCTGTATAAATACCGACCTGGTCGGTGTTGTGGGAAACTATAATCTTGTCATCAATTACGCCGCCAATTTTGTTAACGTGATTTTTAATTCTCTGATTTCAGGTTTCGGCAATCTTGTAGCTACCGAATCAAAGGAAAAGCAGTACAGTGTATTTAAGGTTTACCGCTTTGTTGCCTGCTGGCTGTACGGTTTTGCCACAGTCGGTTTCTGGCTGCTTCTTACACCGTTTATAACAGGTATTTATCTGGACGAAAGCTGGCTGCTTGCACAGTCGATATTGACATTGATTCTTATAGATTTTTATTTCAAGGGCGGTAGAACCGTTCTGCTTAATTTTAAAATTGCGGCAGGAATTTTTGAGCAGGACAAGTTCCTTCCTTTGATTCAGGGAGGCATCAATCTGCTGATTTCAATTGTCGGAGCCCGTTATATAGGCCTGGCCGGAGTCTATATCGGAACCGTGGTTTCCGGAATACTTGCCAATCTGATACGACCTGTAATAGTATACAGGGACTGTTTTGAGCGGAATCCATGGGATTATTTTAAAGACTCTCTTAAATATATTATTGCAATTTTGATAATTCTTGCACTTTTGATTCCAATTAGCAATGCACTGCTTACACAGGTCAATATATTGACTTTTATACTTATGGCCATTATCATTACGATAATATATAACCTTGGATTTATCTTAGTTTTTCGTAAAACAAAAGAGTTTGAATATCTGTGGAACATATTAAAGCAAAAACTGCAAAAATGAGGATATGTATGCAAAAAGAATTGATGAGTACTGATAAGATGGCAATGATGGATAATGCCTGTGAGGACCTTCTTTCATATGGTGTATGGGATGCCAAAACCACACTTAAAAATTTAATAAAAAAAGTTTTGCTTGGGCAAAGGATTGCTCCGGAGGATATGATATTCTGGCCTAACGGTCTTCTGGCATCTGCATTATGGCATAATAGAGATTCGGCTTCCCTCACCTTGCAAAGTAAAATTGATATTGTACTTGCAGAGTATTTTAATAGATGGGAAAAAAAGAATACTCCGGTTTTTTATCTGGATGATTTACTCTCAGGCGAAACCGTTCTTGCAATATATGAGAAATATATTAACGATAAATCTCATAATAATACGACGGATAGCCAGAATAACATAATAAACGCCCGTAACGAAGCTCAATATAAAAATGCCATTGACAAACTTGCGGAGTATGCCCTGACTTATCCGACAGATGAAACCGGCAGTTTCCCCTATCGCGCAGCGCAGGGTACGGGTCATATATATGTTGATTCTATAGGTCTTACCTGTCCTTTTTTATATGAGTATGGGAATTTCAATAAAAAGAATGAATATATGGAACTTGCCCTAAAGCAGATAGCCAATTTCCTTGCATACGGGATGGATACGGCAACCGGCCTTCCTTACCATGGATATGATATAACAACCGGAACCAGGTACGGTATTATAGGCTGGGGACGGGCTGTTGGCTGGCTCCTTCGTGGAATGATCGGCTGTATGACTACCGATTACGGAAAAGAAAGACTGAGAGAGGCATATATTTCGTTGACTAGTTCGGTCATTGCATGGCAAAGAAAAGACGGCAGCTTTGCATGGCAGTTGCAGGCATTGGAAGGACCTGCGGACACCTCTGCAGCCGGAATGATATGCGTTGCTCTAAATAAAGGAATTCAAATGAATATTCTGCAGGGAGAAAGTTACAAAAATGCATTGGAACTTGGAACCCGGGCAATACAAAAGTCCATTAAAAACGGCAGGGTGCATAACTGTTCAGGGGAATGCGAAGGATTTGCGCAGTATCCGCAGCGTTACGGGGCTTATCCATGGTCGCTGGCGCCGGCGTTGATGCTGGAAATATGATAATTTTGTCTGATGTGGCGAACTCAGAGAAAGGAATAGTATAAAATGATAATAATAAAGGCAATGGGCGGGTTGGGAAACCAGTTGCAGCAATATGCATTATATAAGAAATTCGAGAGCATGGGAAAAGATGTGCGTCTGGATGTTTCGTGGTTTAAAAATCCTGATGTACAGTCAGAGGTGATGGCTGAAAGAAATCTTGAGCTGGATTACTTTGAGGGAGTATCATATCGTGAGGCTTCACCGGAAGATATAAAAAGCGTACTGGGCAGGACACCTGATCAAAAGGAATCTGCAGGAGCTAAAATTAAAAGAAAACTATTCCCGTCATCTAATCCAACCTTTACCGAGACGGATATGTACCATGAAGAGATTTTTCGGTTTACGGACAAGTATCTGGAGGGATACTGGGCATGTGAAAAATATTACGCAGATATACTTCCGAAACTTAGGGAAGAAATCAGATTCCCCAGGCAGGATAAAGATATAAGTGAGCAAAACGAGGCTGCAATCCGCAGAATGGAGGAAACCGTTTCGGTAAGCGTCCATATCCGCAGGGGAGATTATCTGGATGCTGCAAATAAAGCCATCTTTGGAGCCATATCGACTGAGGCGTATTATAAGTCGGCAATAGCCTATATTAAAGAGCGTAACTCCGAAGCTAGACTCTTCTTTTTCTCGGACGATATTCCATATGCAAAAGAACATTATAACGAAGAGAAATGTGAATATGTGGATTGGAACAACGGCAAAAACAATTTCTATGATATGATGCTGATGAGTCATTGTAAGCACAATATAGCGGCAAACAGTACTTTCAGCTTCTGGGGTGCAAGACTTAATCCCAATCCGGATAAAATAATGATAAGACCCTCTATTCATAAAAACACTCAGGTATGTATTCCAAAACAAATGGATGAGCTTTGGAAAGACTGGGTACTCATCACACCACAGGGAAAAATAGTGGGAGGAGAAAATTGAAAAAATTAACTCTTGAAGAAGTATTCTATTTTGCTTTTTTTATTTTATTATCTCTTGCAAAGGGCTTGGGGTTTTATGAGGGACAGGCGGTATTCAAACTTCTTGTCATACCGGCGTTTGTCTGCATATTCATAAAGATTTTTATTACCCCGTACACGAGACGACAATGGATAGTCCAGATTGTGTTATTGTGCCTGACTGCCCTTGTTTATTTTGAATCAAGACAGCTTGGAATACTCTTTATAATGTTTACAATACTCGGAATGAAAAATATTTCCGTAGAAAAGTTATTTAAAACAGGCTTATGGATATGGACACTATGCGCCATAGTCTTAAGCATATTTTCCTTTTTCAGACTGGAACACACCATATACAGAGTGCATCCCAAAATGGGCCTGGGACCGATATTCCGCTGGAGTCTTGGCTTTACCCATCCGAATATCCTGCATATTACTTACTTTGTATTATGTGCCTATATAATTTATGAACTTGCGGACAACTATGCCTTTAAGCATTTCATAATATTGATGTTTATCAATGTTCTTGTATTTATTTATTCCATAAGTTATACGGGTTTTGGTATCACAGCCCTGCTTCTTGCAGGCGGGCTTTATGTAAAAATAAGACCGAAGTTTAATTTATTTGAAAAAATAGCCGCGAATCTCATCCTTCCGGTTATTATTGTGATTTCGTTTGTACTGCCGCTTATCCTATATATGCCCTGGGTACAAAAAATAAATGACATATTAGGCTCCAGAATATTGCTGGCAAACCTTTTTCTGCTTCCGGAATATATAAGTCCTTTTGGAGTAAAAACCGCAGACGTGTTACATTCATCCATAGCTTTGGACAGCTCTTATATATGGAGCTTCATAAATTATGGCATCGTTCCGTTTATATTACTTATGCTTGCTTATCTTATTCTTATTGCGGATTACAGCCGCAGGCAGAAAACAAGGGAGCTTCTTATAGTAATATGCTTTTTGGGAGCGGGATTTACAGAACAGCTGTTATTTAATACATCTTTTAAAAATATAACCCTGCTTTTTCTGGGAGAACTCTTATTCAGACAAAAAGAAGATGCAAGGGAATACCGTCTTATTCCTGCATTACAGCGTGATGTGGAACTTCCGGTTCCGAAACCGAATATAAGTATGCCTGCTCTCAAAAAGAGTTTTGCATTCATTGCTGCCGGAGCCGTTATCGCCGTAATTCTGTGCGCTATGCTTTGGACCGAGCCTAAGGGTTATATCGTGCCGAGAGTTTATACCGACGGTTATGACAAGGACTCTTCCGTTTATCTGGAAAGCGATACGGAACCGGAGTATGACGGATACGTGGTTATGAATTATCAGGATTCCAATACACCTATGCAGGTCGTAGAAGGCAATGTTGTCCGGATTGAAACCGTAAGATATTATTTGGGCAGTATATTAATAGGCGGATTTGCCGGGTATCTGCTATGTACAGTTGTCCGGACTTTATCAGGAAAGAGGAAAGTATATGATTAAAAATGGTTTAAAATATTGCAGGATTCTAAAAACTGACATTAATGTCACAAATATGGCTGAAACCATTAACTACATCACAACGAATCTAGAGGACTTAAAAGGCAATTACATCTGCGTTTCCAACGTGCATACGACAGTGATGTCATTTCGTGATGCAGAGTACCGAAAAATCCAGAATGGCGGAGCTATGGCACTGCCCGACGGACAGCCTCTTTCTATTGTGAGTCGCATTAGAGGATACCATAACGCCAGAAGAGTTCCCGGACCTGATTTGATGCCGGCTATCCTGAAACTTTCTGAAGAAAAGGGTTATAGCCACTACTTTTACGGAAGCACCGAACATACCCTTGAGGAACTGAAAAAAGCGATTTTGAAGGCCTATCCCGGGCTTAAGATTGCGGGAATGTATGCACCGCCCTTCAGGGAGCTGACTGAGGAAGAAGACGAGCAGATTGTAGCAAATATCAATGCGTCTAAACCGGATTTTATCTGGGTGGCTCTTGGAGCGCCTAAGCAGGAAAGGTGGATGTATGATCATAAGGACGGGGTAAACGGTCTTATGATTGGCGTGGGAGCTGCATTTGATTTCATTGCGGGAACGGTAAAGCGGGCGCCGATGTGGATGCAGAGACTGTGTCTGGAATGGGTATTTCGCATTATTCAGGATCCTAAGAGAATGATTCCGAGATATCTGAATACAAACTTTGCCTTTTTGTATCATACCCATAGGGAAAATCTGTATTTAGGTAAGAAAAGAAAACAGAAGAAAAAAGCCGGTAAAAGACTGAGAATTGCAATGATAGGGCATAAGAGAATACCGTCAAGGGAAGGCGGTATAGAGATTGTTGTGGATGAGCTGTCTGTAAGACTGGCAAAGATGGGGCATAAAGTTGATGCCTATAACAGATATGGACATCATGTCTCCGGTAAGAAGTATGATGAGGAATATGGGCGTGGAGACAGGAAATATTATAAGGGAATAAGGATACGTATAATACCCACCTTTAGAAGCAGCAAATTAAACGCTATTGTATATTCGTTTCTGGCAACTGTCCGGGCGCTTTTTACACCTTATGACATAATGCATTATCACGCCGAAGGTCCATGTGCTATGCTTTGGATACCTAAATTGTTTGGTAAAAAAGTTGTTGTAACGATTCACGGTTTGGACTGGCAGCGTGCAAAGTGGGGAAGGTTTGCCTCTTTTGTAATTAAATTCGGTGAAAAGATGGCGGCAAAATATGCTGATGAAGTCATAGTATTATCTAAGAATGTGCAGGACTATTTTAAAGATACTTATGGACGAAATACCGTATTTATCCCAAACGGAATCGACAGGCCGGAAAAACGGAAGGCGGAATTAATAACGGAGAAATACGGGCTTGAGGAAAACGGATATTTCCTTTTCCTTGCAAGGATTGTGCCGGAAAAAGGTGCGCATTACTTAATTGAGGCATTCCGCAGTATTGATACTGATAAGAAACTGGTGATTGCGGGCGGCAGCAGTCAGGCATTTGATTATATGGAAAAAATCCACCGCATGGCGGCTGAGGATGACAGAGTTATTATGACCGATTTTGTGCAGGGGCAGGTTCTGGAAGAATTGTATTCCAATGCCTATGCTTTTGTGCTGCCAAGTGATGTGGAAGGAATGGCACTTTCGCTGTTGGAGGCAATGAGTTACGGAAATTGCTGTCTGGTAAGTGATATCAGTGAAAATACGGAAGTGACAGAGGATAAAGCCTTTGTTTTTGAAAAAGGCAATGTAGATGATCTGAAAAACAAGCTGGAGTATATGCTTCAGAATCCTGAAAAAGTGGAAGAATATAAGAAACAGAGCAGCGATTATATATGCGGGAAATATAATTGGGATGATGTTGTTAAGCAGACTGTAGAGATATATTCTAAGTGCAGGTGATAAACGTGAAAATATTAATGGTAAATAAGTTCCTCCACCCAAACGGCGGCTCGGAAACCTATATATTCGAACTTGGAAAACAGCTGACGGATATGGGTCATGAGGTGCAGTATTTTGGAATGGAGCATAAGGGCAGAATTGTAGGCAACAGGGTTGACAGCTACACTGCTGATATGGATTTTCATACCGGAAAACTGCAGAAGCTTTTTTATCCGTTTAAGATTATTTATTCTGTTGAGGCAAGGAAGAAGATTAGAGCGGTCCTGCAGGACTTTCAACCGGATGTTGTACATCTTAACAATATAAACTTTCAACTGACTCCGGCAATCATATATGAGATTAGAGCATTCGAGAAAATGCAGGCAAGGCAGAATGCTCAAAGCAGCAATAGAAGGGCTATTAAGATAATTTATACCGCACATGATTACCAGTGGGTCTGCCCCAACCATATGATGATGATACCATCCAATGAAAAACTTTGCTTTGCATGCAAAGGCGGTAAATTCGGGGCGTGTACAAAGAACAGATGTATTCACGACTCCCTTATAAAAAGCATTCTTGGCAGCATAGAGGCGTTTTATTATAAGTGGCGAAAGACCTATGCACTGGTGGATGTAATCATATGTCCGAGTGAATTTATGAAAAAGCAGCTGGACACCAATCCCATACTGGCTGAAAAAACTGTAGTGATGCATAATTTCATAACTGAGATGAGCCGGGATGAAAAATTAAGGTTAAATGATAAGACAGAAACAGTCGGAGAAACCGAGGCTGATTCAGAGGCAGCAGAATCATGGACGAGGTTGAATGCGAAGCTTCCGGATAAATATGCCCTGTACTTTGGACGCTTCAGTACGGAAAAGGGTGTTGAAACCCTGCTGAATGCATGTAGAAAAACGTCGCAAATTAATTATGTTTTTGCCGGAACCGGTCCGCTGGAAAAAGAACTTGCCAAACTGCCAAACGTAACAAATGTGGGCTTTGTGCGAGGCATTGCATTACAAAAGCTCATTGCACAGTCACAGTTTAGTCTTTATCCCTCACAGTGGTATGAGAATTGTCCTTTTTCGGTAATGGAATCACAGATATACGGTACGCCTGTTATCGCGGCAAATATCGGCGGAATACCTGAACTTATAGAGGATGGAGTTACGGGCGAATTGTTTAAACCGGGTGATCAGTCACAGCTTGAGGAAAAAATAATAAGACTCTGGAATCAGCCTAAGCTATGCAGTAAATACAGTGAAAATTGTAAAAATATAAAATTCGATACAACTGAGGAATATTGTGGTAAAATAATAAGTGATATATACAGAAAGCAGGTATAAGAGATTGGCAAGAAGAACTTTGTACGGAACCGTAATTGTGACCTACAGATGTAATGCACACTGCAATATGTGTGACTGCTTCCGTGACCCGTCGAGACCGGAAGAAGAAATCACTCTTGAAGATATTAAGAAGCTGCCGGAAATGGCATTTACCAATATTACAGGCGGAGAGCCTTTTATCAGACAGGATATACCGGATATAGTCAGAGAACTTTATAAAAAATCTGACAGGATTGTCATTTCCACAAACGGTTATTTTACCGACAGAATCATAGCCCTCTGCAAGGAATTTCCCAAGGTGGGAATCCGTATCAGCATAGAAGGTCTGCAGGAGACAAATGATGCAATAAGGGGCATTCCCGACGGTTTCAACAGGGGTTATAATACATTAAAAACACTGGTTGAGATGAAACATCCCGATGTAGGTTTTGGTATGACGGTACAGGATATGAACTGCGAGGACCTGGTACCACTTTATAATATTGCCAATGATATGGGTATGGAATTTGCTACGGCAACCCTGCATAACTCGTTTTATTTCAGAAAGACAGACAACAGGATTGATGATAAACTCAAAGTATCACGTAATTTTGAAAAACTTATAAATGAGCTTTTGAAGTCCAAATCGCCTAAAAAGTGGTTCAGGGCATATTTTAATCATGGTCTTATCAATTATATATACGGCAATAAGAGGCTTCTGCCCTGTGATATGTCGAAAAATGCATTTTTCATAGATCCGTTTTGCGATGTTATTCCGTGTAACGGTATGGAGAAAAAAGCGGTTATGGGAAATCTTCATAAGCAAAGCTGGGACGAGCTGTGGAATTCCAGACAGGCCAAAGAGGTTCGCAGATGCACCAAAGAGTGTAACAGGAATTGCTGGATGATAGGAAGCGCGTCTCCTGCTATGCACAAGTATATCTGGGTACCGGCCTGGTGGGTGGTAAAACATAAGATTTTAAAGCGGGGAAAGTACAGCCTTAACGAAAATAAGTTTATTGAGAATATCTAAGCGGATGAACTCGAAAGTTATATGTTATTTAAGGAGAAAGAACAGGTTCTATGGGGCGTTTAAAAAATAAGATAGAACAACTGAAATTTGCAATATATTGCTATAAAAAGGGTCAGGACAGCCGCTTTGTCAGGACTGTGAAACATCTCACCGACAAGAACAATCTGATATATGTTGAATCATATGGCGATAAGCAAAATGACGACACCGTCTTTTTCATAGATATGGAGGAGTCGCATTCAGGTTTTTTTGCCGATCATAATCGTTTGCTTGCCATGCTTTATTTTGCGGATAAGTATGATATGAAGCCGGTGGTGAAGTATCATAAAGGATATTGCTATGCGGAGAAGCAGCCTGTAAACGGGACTACCAATCCTTTTGAGTATTATTTTGAACAGCCTGCAGGGATAGGTTTGAAGGAGCTTAAGTCCTTTAAGCGGGTATTCAGGAGCAGAAAAGAGAATAGTTACGAAGTTAATAAACTCTGTGACGATCCAAACGGATATACCAGAAGTGAAGAATATTTGAATGAGATGGCGAGGATTACGGCCAAGTATATCCGCCTTAATCATATAGTAAAAGAAAAAATGGATAAGGAAATTATGGAGCTGCTTGATGTTGACCAAATCGGTCAAAACAATTCGGATTATCCAAATAGAAAAGTTCTGGCTGTACACGTAAGGGGAACGGATTTTAAGCAGAACTTTAACGGGCATCCTGTGAGCGTGGGTACTGACGAATACCTGGAAACTACTGTCCGTACATTTGAAAATGGCGGTTATGAAAAAGTATTTCTGGCTACGGATGACAGTAAGGCACTGGAGAAATACAGGAAGCAGTTTGGTGATAAAGTGATCTTTTATAAGGATGTAGTGCGAAGCGACGGAAATGATACGGTTATGCACAGTCAGATGTCCAGAGAGAATCATCACTATCTGCTTGGTTATGAGGTACTCAGGGATATGTATACACTTGCAGCCTGTGACGGCTTGATTGCAGGTCTGTCACAGGTGAGTTATGCGGCGAGGATACAGAAGAAGAGTACCGGTAAAGAGTACAGTGATTTAATAATTCTGAATAAGGGAATCAATTATCATAAGAAAAATAACTGCCCTTCATAGGGACACTTAAAAAGGGAGTAAAAGCTGCCATGATAAAGCAATTATCTTATATATTTAATCGTAAAGAAAAAATAAAGATTTTTATTTTGTTTATAGTGGCAATTGTCGGAAGTTTACTTGAATGCGCCAGCGTTGGGGTTTTTCAGCCGTTTGTAGAGCTGTTTATGGACCCTGCGGCGATACAGGAAAATGAATATCTGAATTACGCATATAATCTATTGGATTTTCAATCATCCAAGGATTTCCTCAGCGCAATGGCCATTGCAATTATGGCTATCTTTATAATCAAGAACATATACCTTATTATTGAAAAATATGCAATATATACTTTTTCATATAATGTGCAGATGAAAATATCTACAGGTCTGCTCAAGGCTTATGTAAGCGAGCCTTATACTTTTCACCTGAATAAAAATATAGCCGTCCTTCAAAGGAGCGTGCAGGAAGACTCGGACAATTTTACCAAGGCGATCATACATTTTATGGAGCTTGTAGTAGAAGTTATGGTATGTATTGCGCTTGGAATTTATCTTTTTGATGTCAGCAAATCCATAACGGTTATAGTAGTAAGCCTTCTGATAATCTGTGTGGGAATCTTTACAGCGATATCCAGGAAGTTTGCAAGAGAGCTTGGAAAGGATGCGCAGGGCTATAAGGCAAAGCTCTATCAGTGGATGAACCAGTCACTTGGCGGAATCAAAGAAGTGAAGGTACTTAACAGGGAAATGTTCTTTATAAAATCATATTCCGGATACTTTAAAAAGTATATCAAAGGACTCAAAATCAGCAGACTGATTGGAACAATACCCAAATATATAGTAGAAATGGTAAGTATGGCAGGCCTTTTGCTTGCGCTGATTGTTAAAATAAATTATGGCCAGACAGATGATCTTGCAGCTTTTGTTCCGCAGCTGTCAGCGTTTGCGGTAGCAGCGTTCCGACTGCTGCCATCCATAGGACGTATTAATGAACATGTTACGGGGATTATGTATGCGGCACCATCCATAGAACTGGTATACCATGACTTAAAAGAGGTTCAGGATATCAAGAGTTTGGAAGCCTGTGAAGAAGGCGTTCTGTCACTGGAAAATGAACTTACTATCAGAGATGTATGCTATCATTACCCTGATAATGAAGAAAATGTTATTGATTTTGCAAACTTTACCATAAAAAAAGGTCAGACTGTTGCATTGATCGGAGAATCCGGAGCCGGTAAGACCACTATGGCGGATATAATTCTGGGTCTGCTTACTCCACAGTATGGAAAGATAAAAGCAGATGGCGTAAATATTTTTAAGAATATGGATAAATGGCATCATGGTATCGGATACATTCCGCAGACCATATACCTGTCTGACGATACAATCCGTAATAATGTAGCCTTTGGTGTGGACGAAGACAAGATTGACGATGAAGCGATAGAAAATGCACTAAAAAAAGCGCAGCTTTGGAACTTTGTGGAAGGCCTTAACGAAGGACTTGAGACTCTTGTAGGTGACAGGGGTGTCAGATTGTCCGGAGGACAGAGACAGCGTATCGGAATAGCAAGAGCGCTTTACCATAACCCGGAGATTTTAATCCTGGATGAGGCAACTTCGGCACTTGATAATGATACTGAGGCAGCAGTAATGGAAGCCATAGAAAGTCTTCGCGGTGAAAAGACAATGATAATCATAGCCCACAGACTTACCACCATACGAAATGCAGATATGATTTATGAAGTTGTGGACGGCAAAGTGGAGCAAAGAAGCAAGCAGGAAGTACTAAGCAAAAATGCTGCAGATTAAGAGAAAGGCAAGGTCGTTGGTGTGGACATAAAAAGAATAGTCAAGGATATACTTGCCCAGATTGATTACTCACTTTATCGTATGGGTGTTAAAAAATGCAATATTAAAGTGCATACGATAGAGGAAACAATAGATGAGCTTATTAATACAAATAAGAGCATGATCAGATACGGCGACGGTGAAATAACCATGATTCGCGGAAGAAGTCTGGTGTTGCAGCAGGTGGAACCTGAAATCATAGAAGGTTTGAAGAGAATGCTAAACTATGAATATGACGGAATGATAGTAACTATACCCGAAATCTTTGGTGACCTATCCATCTACCGTAAGGAAAGCCGTCAGTTTTGGAAAGATCACCTGCTTTTCAGCCGCAAAGTTTATGAAAAGTACTGCAATCCCGAGAGAGAATACTACAATACATCGGTTTCCAGATTCTATAACTACATGAGCGATAAGAGCAAATGTGAAAAATGGATTGATAAAATTAAACTGATATGGAAAGATAAAGATGTTGTAGTAGTAGAAGGCGAACGCACTCACAACGGAGCCGGCAATGATTTGCTTGACAGCGCCGGATCTGTAGAAAGGATAATAGGCCCAAGCAGCGATGCCTACGGTAAACTCGATGAACTGATGGAATGCTGCAGACAATACCCAAAAGATAGACTCTTTCTTGTATCTCTTGGAGTTGCCGCCAAATTTCTAACGGAGAGATTATTTCTTGAAGGCTACCGTTCCTTGGATATCGGGCACCTTGATATGGAATATGAGTGGTATCTTCATAAGGCTGATAAAAAAGAAAAAATACCTAAGCATGATGTAATAGGGGAGGAAGCGAATAAAAATGCAGGCTATCATAAGTATTTATCCCAGATAAAACATCGTGTAAAATGATTGAATATGCTTTATTATCCAACCCGTAAGGAAGGTTTATTTAACCATGAAAGTAATATACATGTCACACAGATATCATACCAACCAGACCGCCATTATGAAGGGCTGGCTGGAAAACGGTCATAAGGTCAGATTCCTTAGCCAGTATGCCGGAAAGATAGAAGATCATACTTATGTCAAACCTATAATAGTTGGCTACAGTGTTTTTTTCAGGGCTTTTGATTATATTTATATTAATTTTCTCAAAAGAAAAGACCCTGCCGCAATAGATATGAAATTGAAATTTGGGATACCGCCGTTATTCAGGCTGGTTAAATATATTAAAGAATTCAATCCCGATCTGGCAATACTCCGGGAGCGTTCGGTATATACAATCTGTATGAATGCAATATGTAAGCATTATAAAATACCTACTATCCTATATAATATGAACCCGGTATGGGAGAAACCAAAGAAAATGGATCTTGCGCATAAGCTTGTATGGAAACTTACTCCAAAGTACAGGATTACGCCGACCAAACTGGTAGGAATAGATTATACAGGACTCATAGAAGATAATAATGCATATTGGGCGCCGTATTTGATGGAACCTCAGACTGCGCCTGATGAAAAAACATATTTTGCAAATGATCGGATTAACATATTATGTATCGGTAAGTATCAGGAACGCAAAAATCACTTTATGATGATAGAAGTTGTAGAAGAGCTGCTTCCGAAATATAATATTCATTTGACGATTGCCGGTGAAATCTCTAATCATTTTCATGAGGAATACTATAAAAGAATAAATGACTATGTAAAGGCGCACAACCTGGAAGAAAGGTTGACTCTACTGGTCAATGTAAATAGAGACGCAATTGCCGAAGAATATAAAAAAGCGGATGTATTCGTGCTTCCAAGTACCGGAGAACCCGCAGCTGTTACACCGATAGAGGCGATGGCACATTCCGTTCCTGCCATCAGCGGAAGTGATAACGGAACTGCAAGCTATATAGATTACGGCAAGACAGGCTATGTCTTTGAAGATAATAATAAAGAGGATTTAAAGGACAAGCTTGAAAAGATAATTTCCGACAGGGAGAACCTGGTCAAAATGGGTGCTGCAAGTTATAAGCATGTGCAGGATAATTTCCAGTTCAAGAATTATTATGAGCAGATAGAGGCAATTGGTAAGAGGCGTAAGCGGGAGCGGCATAGGAATGAGAATTAATAATAGAATTGATGTTTTCAAAATAATAAATTTGCTATTTATAGCCATTATATTTATTGCCTGTTTGTGGGATGTAGGTTCTCTCCAAAGAATAAGAGTTGTAGATGACGGATTCTGTTACTGGGGAATTGCCGCAACTATGTCCGGATATGACTGGACAGACCTCATATCTGCATCAGCTTATTATTCATATGGTTATAGTCTTATATTGATTCCACTGTTCCTGTTGCATAGGCTGGGTATTTCAATGACAATAATATACAGGCTTGCAATTGTAATGAATGCCTGTTTTTTAAGCGGTTGTTATCTTATGGCCTTATATATGATTAAGGAGCTGTTTAAGGATATTCCGGACGGACTTAAATATATTATCAGTCTTTTTGTTACTCTTTATATAGGCAATACTGCGCAGATGGGTTTGGCCTGGACTGAAACATTCCTGCTTTTCATGTTCTGGTGCATAGTGGTTTTGATGTATAGATTTATAAAAAAACCCGGTTATCTGAATGTTTTAGGACTTGCAGCAGCTACCGCATGGTTGTTTGCAATCCATATGCGATCAATGGGAGTAGTGATTGCGGTATGCATGATTCTTGCCTGTTACTTTATCAGCCGCTTTAAGGAAATCGATAAAAAATATATTTTTTATGCTATAGCTGTTTTTGCAGTATTTTTCTGTGTTATGATTTTGCTTAAAAATTATGTGAGCACTTATATATATGCAGGAACTGCCGACAAATCGGTAAATAATGTTCAGGCTAACGTAAACAGGCTGGGGAGTCTGCTCAACATAAGAGGTCTTATGGACATAGCGGTAAGTTTTATAGGTAAACTTTACTATTTTACTTCGGCAACATTTATAATGGGAATGGTTGGGGTATTTACATCTTTATTTTTTCTGCTGTCCGGATTGATAAAAAAAATAAAGACCGGAAAATGGAATAAATGGGAGTCTAAAGAATGGATGACGTGTTTCGTGCTGCTGTCTTTTCTTGCAGAGATCGGAATAGAGGCAATATTTAAGATTGCGCCATACTTTAGGACTATTGAAGCCACATTGTATAATGATACAGTGGTATTTGGGAGATATTCTGACTTCGTTGTAGGACCAATGCTTATATTGGGAGTCTGGACTGTATATCACTTGAGAGAACATTATTATGAGGTGATTGCAGGCATATTGATGGCAATTCTAAGTACAGTTGTTGTGCAGCTTCTTTATAATGTGAATGCTTTTCGTATGGGAATTGATACTATCGGCTTCAGATTTGCATCTGTGCCTTGGCTTGCCATAATAGCTGACGGACATAAAATCGATTTTGCCTACTATGTTATGATGATCAGCATAGGAGTTCTTATAGTAATCTGCCTTATAAGACTTCTCTCGCAATATAAATGGCATAGTTTTGGTGCTATGTTAATGTGTATTGCGCTGATGTGGGCTGTATTAGGGGCCATGAAGGGAGCTGAATACACTGCCTCCAAGGTGTCAAAAGAAAAGACTGTAGACACAGTTGCTCATATGATTGAAGCTGTAGACAATAGTCTGCCTGTTTATTTGTTTGGAACTCCCAATACCGAAGTAAAGATTCTTCAATGGCTTCTGGCGGACCGAAGTATTCGGGTATGCAGCATAGAAGAAATAAGTGATATTGATACAGAAAATTCAATTATATTGGTTAATTCTTCTAATACAGACGTGATTGACTCATTCAGTCAACATTTGGATTTCCTGTATGACTCGGGAAATATATGTGTGTTTGGGAATCCGGAAAGCAGATATTATGAAGCGTTATCTGCAAAAGCAGATGAGATGAAGCATATTGCGGATCCGACAGTTTATGGAATTAATCTGGCAAAAGTTACAACCGAATACAGTTATACCAAAATGAACGGCAGCCTGTATTATAATTATCGGGGAACCGATGGCGGATACATGACGAAAGAAATGGGAGTTACGCTGAAAGACGGCATATATGAGTTTGTTATAGATATGCGGGTAAGAGATTGTGTCGCTGATACGGATATCGGCTATATTACCGTTGGCTGTGCAGATGGCAGCAGGCAGTATACCCAGACGCTTTATGCAAATGATTTTATTAAAAAGGCACGGCAGAAGGTCAGGGTTTCAGTAGAAATAAGAGATAATGCGGAACCTTTTATAGGTATATATACCTATGGCGAAGCAGCTATAAGAATATATGACATTTCATATCAGCAAATAGATGGATGATATGGGGGCCTAACGATAAATGTTAATTATAGTTTTAATGTGGCTGGCGTTGGTCTTTTGGGGCATTGAGTATTTAAAGGTTCCGGACGGCACAGCGTTTGACAAAGAGAATACACTGGCGCTAAGAGGAATATGCTCAATAGAAATTATGATGGGACATTTGGGCATTGCAACGAATTCTACAGTTTTGTTTCCAAACAGGAAGGCAGGAATACTGTTTGTAGGCATTTTTTTTGCCATATCCGGATATGGGCTTATGTGCAGTTTGCATAACAAAAATAACTACTTGGATCGTTTTCTGATTAACAGATTGCCTAAATTGTTAATACCCGCATATGTTATATACGCCATAGGAATATTTGCAAAAGCTGTATTTCTGAATACTGCTTATGGCCCTGCTGATTTTTTCCGACCGGATAGATGCTTTACGGGAACTAACTGGTATGTTTGGGAAATGTTTGTTATGTACATAGTATTTTATATATGTGCAAGATTAATGGATTTAAAGAAAAGTCATATAGTATTGTTGATTTTATCTCTGATTTTTGTGTGCATCGGATATACACTCAAGCTGGACGGACCCTGGTATGGGAGCACATTTTGTTTCTGGCTTGGAATCTTTTATTTTATTAAAAGAGAGAAATTTAGGGAAGTTTTAGTGTTACAACATTGGATACTAAAGACAATAATCTGCGGTGTGACTATGACAGCTGCGATGGCTCTTTTTTTTATAAACGAAGACGGGATAATCGGCGATTTAATAGGAAGAAATATAGCTTCGGTGTCCTTTGTAATAATTGTAATCATATGTCTTTACAGGTTTAAATTGGGAAATATGGTTTCACGTAAGCTTGGAAAATATTCATATGAAATATTTTTATTTCATCCAATCCTCATAGCTGTTTTGCGGCCTTATATTGACAATAATGCTGTTTATGCGCTACTTGTTATAGCACTTACAATAATTGCAGCATCGATTTATTGCATATTTTCAGATTTTATCAGGGAAAAAATGAAGCAAATGTAGCCAGATAACTGTGAAAGGGAGTAAATTATATGGAATCCCACATCAAAAACAATAATCAAAAAGGCGCTTTTTTTTGGAATAGTGTTGCATCAATATTAAACTCATTTCAATCGGCTGTTCTTTTGATTATTATTTCGCATTCCGGCGGCACTTCCGATGCCGGAATTTTTATATTTGCATATGCAGCTGCAAATTTAATGACAGGGATCGGGAAATTCGGTATGCGTCAGTTTCAGGTATCTGATACCATTGATAAGTATTCTTTTTCGGAATACCTGTATTCCCGCAAGGTCACTACATTTGTTATGCTGGCACTTAGTATACCTTATGCGCTGGGTTCCGGTGCGGGCAATAATGTAAAAATAATTACAGTATTATTATGGTGTGGAGTTCGTGCCATCGAAGCGTATGAGGATGTATATCACGGATATTTGCAAAAAAACGGTTTGTTGAATATAGGAGCAAGGATACTTTCTATACGTATGTTTGTTTCAATAATTACGTTCTCGCTTGTATATTATTTGAATAAAAATCTGCTTACGGCTTCTGTAATTAACTTTTTGTTAGCGGCTGCTCTTGCATTAATTTTGAATTGCAGGTACAGGAAGTTATATCCGAGCGCTACAGTTGTTGATAAGCGAAGTATAGTCAGATTGCTTATTGAAAATTCAAGTCTGTTTATATCCTCTTTCTGTTATATGTATCTTGGAAATGCACCAAAATACAGTATTAATAACATTTTGTCGGATGAAATGCAGGCTGTTTTTGGTTATATGTTTATGCCTGTTTTTTTGGTAAATCTGTTGTGCAATTTTATTCTGCAGCCACTGCTTACTACTTATTCCGAACTTTGGCATAATAAAAATATTAAAGATCTTAAGCGTTTAATATACCGTCACTTTATTATAATTGTAACGTTAACGCTTATTACTGTTTTAGGCGGAAAGTTTATAGGAATTTATCTCCTGGAAATTATTTATAATGTTTCACTAATACCTTACGCACATATACTTTATATTTTGCTGGTGGCAAGCGGACTGAATGCAGCTATGACATACTCGCGAACACTGTTGACGGTTGTCCGTCACCAGAATATCGCTTTATTGGGATATCTGGCAGCCTGCCTTGCTATGTTAATTGGAGGCCGACCTGCCCTTAAATTGGGCGGAATGACAGGAATCAGTATATATTATTCCATAGTTATCCTGCTTTTGAATGTTTATTCATTTGCTATATTTGCTTTTGTGTTAAAAAAAGGTAGTGCAAACAAATGATCATACGTTGTCAGAACATGTGAAGTTATGAGAAAGGTGTGTAGAAATGTCAACAAAAAAAGTTGCAATAATCACATTGTTTTATAAAAACTATAATTATGGTGCAATTCTTCAGGCATATGCGCTTCAGAGAGAGATTGAAAAAATTGGATATGAATGTGAAGTTATAAATTTGGATCGATCGGTTCTATCCGTTGAAACCATAAAGAGAATTTCTAAGAATATCATAGTTAAAGCTAAAAAAATATTGACATCCTTTTTGCCGCTTAAAAGAAATAGAGTTGTCTCAAGTCAATTAAGTATTAAAAGAGCGCGTTTTGAGACATTTATGAAAGATCATGTAAAGCAGACTGAATCAGTATATAATTGCAATAACATAAAGAAGCTTATTCCGTTATATGATATCTTTGTCAGTGGCTCGGATCAGGTTTGGAGTCCTATTTCCGGGAGACCGGAAACGTTTTTGTCATTTGTACCGCCTTCAAAATTAAAGGTTGCATATGCTGCAAGTATTGGGGCAGATACTATTTCACAGAAATATGCAGATTATATTAAGCCGATGCTGGAACGATATGATGCGATATCGGTAAGAGAGCAACGTGCAAAAGAAATTGTGGATGAGATATTACAAAATAAAGATAGTGTAGTTTCCTTAGATCCTACTCTATTGCTGCAGTCTGATGAATGGGATATGCTTGCAAAACCTGTGAGAACACTTGAAAATAAAAATTATGTATTATTATATTATATTGGTGAAGCAGATAATGGGTGGTATCAGGGATATGATTATGCCAAATCCGGGGAGATGGAAATTGTTAATATAGCTTATAACAAAATGTCATATTCTAAGAGAGATTATGAGCATTCTGATATTTTGTATTATGATGTTGGTCCGGGAGAGTTTCTATGGCTTATTAAGAATGCGAAATGTATTCTTACAGATTCATTTCATGGTACGGTATTTTCCATTATATATCACAAGCCGTTTTATGTCTGTAAAAGAGATAGTGAGAATATAAACGGAAGTATGAATGGCAGAATTGACAATTTACTTTCTGTTTTAGGTATTCCATATAATTTGATTATGATACCTGAAAACGGGGATGCTTTTTTGATTGGAGAAAAAATCGATTATACTGATGTAGACAAAAATCTTGAGATTTTGAAAAATGTTTCAAAAAGATTTTTGAAGGAAAACTTAGATAGAGAAGCCTGTAGGCATACAGATGGCTAAACGGATTTGTTCAACAATTGGGGATATTTAATATAATAATTTTTTGTTGGTAGATTATGTAAAATGTGCTAGAATAGAGTAGATACTATTGTTTCTATGTAAGTGAAATAATTTATCGGGAGGTATATTTTCAGTGCAGAGAAAAGCATCGTTTGTTATACCGGCTTATAATGAAGAAGAATCTTTGAGGGAATTATATACTCAAGTTATGGATAATGTTAATTTATGCATGAAAGAGGGATTACTCTCAGACTATGAGTTCCTTTTTGTTGATGATGGTTCTACCGACAATTCTGCCCGGGTAATGAAGCAATTAAGAGAAACAGACGAAAAAGTCCGCTATATTATATTCAGAAAGAATTTTGGAAAATCCATTGCTCTCCAGGCTGCTTTTCGTAATGTGACAGGTGATATTATAATTACCATGGATGCGGATTTGCAGGATGACCCTGTTGAGCTTAAGAATTTTCTGATAAAAATAGATGAGGGCTATGATATGGTTGTCGGCTGGAAGGTCAATCGGCTTGATTCTATGGAAAAGAAGCTTCCATCAAAATTGTTTAATAAGGTTACTGCTAAAATGTCCGGAATTAATTTGCATGACTTTGACTGCGGATACAAAGCATTTCGCAGGGAAGTGGCTGACAGCATGGATGTCTATGGTGAAATGCATCGTTATATTCCGGTTCTGGCATACCGCAACGGATTTAAGATAACGGAAATACCGGTACATCATAACAAGAGAAAGCATGGCAAATCCAAATATGGTATGGAACGTTATATGAGAGGGTTATTTGATTTTATTTCAGTTGCCTTTTTATCTAATTACCACGATAGACCAATGTATTTTTTCGGACGAGTTGGAGGCTGTTCTTTTGGACTTGGCTTTTTGATATGCTTATTCCTGACTATAGAATGGTTCATGGGTTACCCAATAGGAACCAGACCGTTGCTTCAGCTTGGAGTTTTGCTTATTTTTCTTGGCGTTCAGTTCCTATCCATTGGTTTTATTGGTAATATGTTAGTTGAAGTTACGGTAAGAAATAGCTATTCTGAGGCGCATATAAAAGAAAAGGTATAAACCAGGTGTAAGGTTTGTCATGATTAAGTTGATTAAAAAAGCTTTAAATAATGAAGTTATCCGGTATGCCATTTCCGGAGGAATGGTGACATTAACCAATGCTGCCGGATATTTTATTTTACTGCAGCTTGGTATTGTGTATACAGTGGCCAATATAATTAGTCTTATTTTATCTAAAGTCGTTGGCTACCTTTTAAATAAATTTTGGGTCTATAGGTCTAAAAATGATAATTTAAAGCAAATGCTTTTGGAACTGTTTCGTTTTGTGTTAGCCAGAGGATTTACAGGCTTAGTTGATTTCTTCGGTCTGATTTTGATGGTTGAGTTATTTGGTATGAATGAGCGCATTTCTAAGATTGCCATTATGATTTTGGTCATTGTACTAAACTATATACTTGGTAAAAAGGCTGTTTTTATTAAAAAAGAAAAATAGGATCGGATAAAATCTATATGCAAAAAAAAATAGAATGTATAAAAGAACTTGCTCGGAACAAAAAATTATTTTCACTTGTGGTCATATTGTTCTTTGTGGTTTATTTGATTATAGGTTTATTCATATTCAGGGATTACGGAGTGTCTGCGGATGAACTTGTACAGAGGGACCATAGCAGGATAGCATATAAGTATATAAATGAAAAATTATTTCATAGAGAAGTTGATGCATTATCCGGTTTACAGGATTTACCGGAATATGAAAATAAGTATTATGGCGTGGCAATGCAGATACCGTTAGTGGTTATTGAAGATGTATTTCATTTTCAGCTTTCGCTACGGCATATTGTTTTAATACGGCATTTATACAACTTTTTAGTCTGTTATGCAGGTTATATATGCTTTTATTTTTTCTTAAAAAAAGTATTTATGAACAGATGGTTTGCCTTATCGGGAACAGCGCTAATATCACTCTATCCACGTTTTTTCGCAAATCAATTCTATGATATTAAGAATATTATATTTGTGGCTTTAAATATGATTACTCTGCTAATGCTTGTAAGAGTTGTGGAGAAATGCAATTTTCTTAATATACTGATATTTGCATTTTCGGCGGCGCTTGCAACTAACCAACGGATTATGGGAATTATGTTTCCTGTTGTTCTTATTGGATATTTCATTATAATCGATATAATGAAGATATATACGGTTAATAAAGAGAAGAATCCTTTTGTATTACGTGATTTTGTTTCTATTCTAAAAAAATATATTCTGATTATAGTATTGTATATGTTAAGCTGGTTTGCAATTACACCGACTGCATGGGAACAACCGTTACAGACGTTCTATGCTACTTTTGTGAAGTTTTCACATTATGATACATGGAACGGTACAATGATTTTTAATGGACGATTTATTACATGTGAAGAAAGACCATGGTATTATCTTTTTGTATGGTTTGGCATAAGTATCCCATTGCTGTATCTCATACTGTTTATGCTGGGTCATGTATATGCCGTGGTTTCAATTTATAGATCACAGGATAAATGGAATGATATTATAGGGAAACATAAATGGCTGCTATGCACATTGGTACTTTTTTGGGGCTCTGTGGGCGCTGTAATCTTTATGAATGCCAGGATATATGGGGAATGGCGACATATGTTTTTTGTATTTGTACCATTTTGCTGTATAGCTATATATGGCCTTAAATGGCTGTTGCAGGTAATGGATAAAAAAATTGTCTTTGGCGTTATTGCAATATGTTTATTGGTTCAGCTTATATGGCTTGTAAAGAATCACCCCTATCAGTTTGCATATTATAATACAGTAGGCAAACCATTAGCATCAGGATTTGACAAGGATTCATGGCGCCTTTGTAATACGGAAATGTTGTTTTGGATACTTGCAAATGATGATGATGATCAAATATCAATAGAGCTAAATGCAAGTAACGGATTTATTGGGGTTTCACAGGCCTTATTAAGTGAAGACGAAAAGAGACGACTGCATTTTACAAGAGAAAATCCGGATTACATTCTTGATAATTACGTAACGGTAATTGGTAATACTATAGAATATGACGGATATGAGGAGTGCTATACTATCTGGGTGGATGATTGCAAAATAGCTTCAATATTCAGGAAAGAGTAACCGGTTTGGGCTCGAATACCGCAGACTGAGAGAAAGGCTTGGTTATTAAATGGACAAGGTTGAATACAACAGAGGGAATTATGATAAATATAATTCGAAAAATCCTCTAAAAAGGAAGATGGTGGAACAGTTAAATGCCAAAATCCTCACAGCTATGAACAGTTTTGTTAAAAAATTGTCACCTGATTCAACAAGAGGGAAGTCCCCGATAAGGATACTGGATGCCGGCTGTGGGGAAGGCTTCATTTCCAATATGATTTATAACAATATTGATAATGTTGAAATCGTTGGATTGGAGTACACCAGTGAGGCAATAAATATAGCGAAGCAGTACAATGAGAATATAGAATTTGTTCAGGGTGACATATATAAGATGCCTTTTGAGGATGCTGCTTTTGATATTGTATTATGCATGGAAGTTCTTGAACACTTAACTGAGCCGGCTGCGGCAATTGAGGAATTATTAAGGGTATCAAAGAATTTTCTGATAATTACGGTTCCTAATGAACCATGGTTTTGCATGGGGAACTTATTGGCACTAAAGAACGTATCCCGTCTGGGAAATCCGATCGATCATATAAATCATTGGACCTTTGGCGGTTTTAAGAAATTTACACTGAATCTTTTAAGCAGTAGCAGGCAGCGTGTCCGTTATGACAAAAGTTTCCCTTGGTCAATCGCATATTGTAATAAAAAATCCGAAGTTAAATAATTACTATAGCCAGGTATGAGAATGAATAAGATAAAAAGAATAGTATTAATCGGTCCCATCTATCCTTATAACAGCGGTATTGCCCACTATACGGGACTATTGTATAAGGCATTACTTAAAAACGGATATGAAGTATCGATGCATTCGTTTAAATTTCAATATCCAAAATTTCTTTTTAAAAAAGAGCAGAAAGACGAGCGCAGTTCGCAGTTCAAAGTGGATAATGTTAATTACAGCATCCATACCATGAATCCGTTTAACTGGTTTAATGTGGCCCATCAGATTAAAAAATTTAATACGGATTTAATAATTTCCCAGTGGTGGCATCCTTATTTTGTACCCTGCTTTTTTACGTTATTCAAATTACTTGGCAGATACAAGCTCTTGTTTGTCTGCCATAATGTATTTCCGCATGAGCGTTTTCCGCTTGACAGGTTTCTTGCAAAATTAGTGCTTAGGCAGGGAGATTATTTTATTACACAGTCTAAAATGGATGCAAATGACCTTCGTTCCATCAAAAAGGATGCGGAGCCGATAGTAACTCCTCATCCGACTTATAATGCGTTTAAAATTTCCGATATGTCTAAGGCGGATGCAAGGAAAATACTTAATATAGATGAGAAAGCCAATATAATGCTTTTCTTTGGATTTGTACGGGAGTATAAAGGGCTAAAGTATATGCTACAGGCAATGCCTGCTATTAAGAAGAGCGTTCCGGATGCCGAACTATGGATAGTTGGAGATTTCGGTGATAAAAAAGAGAGCTACTATAATATGATTGATTCATTGGGGATAAAGGATTCTGTCAAAACAGTGGAAGGCTTTGTTGCAGATGCGGAGGTTGAGAAATACTTTGCTGCCTGCGATCTTGTAGTGCTGCCCTATGTATCCGCTACTCAAAGCGGTATTGTGCCGATGGCATTTGGTTTTGGCAGACCGGTACTGGTCACCAATGTGGGCGGATTACCGGATGTTGTGACTGATAATAAGACCGGATATGTCGTTAAGTCGAGGTCACACAGTGAAATATCAGATAAGGCTATAGATTTCTTTAATAATAACCGTGCTGATGAATTTATTGAAAATATAATAAATGAAGAAGACAGATTTTCCTGGGATACCTTTGTGAAAAAATTAACAAAGTTGGTGGAGGAGGATACATGAAGCTGATAATACAAATCCCATGCTATAATGAGGCGGAGACGTTGGAAATAGCCCTAAATGACCTGCCTAAGCATATTGACGGAATAGATGAAATAGAGTATTTGATTATCAACGATGGAAGTAAGGACAACACGGTTCAGGTTGCAAAAAACTGGGGTGTTCATCATGTTGTTAATTTCAGATGCAATAAGGGACTTGCAAAAGGTTTTATGGCAGGTTTGGATGCCTGTCTTGAAGCTGGGGCGGATATTATAGTTAATACTGATGCCGATAATCAATACTGTGGGGAAGATATAGCGAAATTGATTGCTCCTATTTTGAAAGAAGAGGCGGATATTGTAATTGGTGAACGTCCTATTGACGATATAGAGCATTTCTCTTTTATCAAGAAGAAACTTCAGCATTTAGGAAGCTGGGTGGTAAGAAAGGCATCGAATACCGATATACCGGATGCACCGAGCGGTTTCCGCGCATTCAGCAGGGATGCGGCTATACGTATAAATGTGGTTAATGACTATACCTACACTTTGGAGACGATAGTGCAGGCGGGCAGAAACAGGATGGCGATTACAAGCGTGCCGATAAGAACTAATCCGGAACTTAGAGAGTCACGCTTATTCCATAGTATGTGGGGATATGTAAAAAAATCCGTTCTGACTATTTTACGTGCTTTTATGTGGTACAAGCCTCTGTATTGTTTTGGTTTAGTTTCTGTCATACCAACTATAATAGGTCTGAGTGTGGGAATACGTTTCCTAATATTCTTTTTTAACGGAAGGGGAAGCGGTCATGTACAGTCACTTATTCTGGCATGTACCTTACTGATTATAGGCTTTATTACCTTTGTGATAGGACTCTTGGCAGATGTTATTGCAGCTAACAGGAAGATTCTGGAAGATACCCAGTATCAGATTAGAAAACTGCGTTATGATAAAGATAAATAGTAGATATATCGTGCTGTACTAAGAGAGGCAGGAAGTAATAAAACATGAAAGTAGGAACAATAACATTTCATTTCGTGAATAATTTCGGCGGTGCATTGCAGGCGTATGCTCTGCAAAAGACTATAGCTGACGAATGCAGAACGGAAGTTGAGATAATAGATTATAGAAATTGGTTTATAAGGTTTACCGATACTGTGCGCCTGTTTCCCATTACCACCAATAAGAAGGAATTTCGTTCAGGACTAAAAACAATGAAGCAGAGGCTTCGTAGAGTGCGGCGGATGAAAAAATTTATCCGCAGTAAATGTAAATTGACAAGATTATATAGTAGTGGACTGGCACTTAGGGCAAATGTACCGGACTGTGATAAATTCGTGTGCGGAAGCGACCAGATATGGAATCCGTTTCTTACTTGCGGACTGGCGCAGCCCTACTTTTTAGGCTTTGTCAAAGATATGAATAAGAAGATTGCCTATGCTCCCAGTTTTGGAAGTAATAAAATGCTGGCTATACAGGCTAAGAAAATAAAAAAATATTTGAATGATTTTAACGCTGTATCTGTCCGTGAACATGATGGGGCAGTCTTAGTTAAGATGCTGACCGGGAAAGATGCCGTGCAACTGATCGATCCTGCTTTTTTATTAAAAAAAGAAGATTGGGATGCCATTTCGGTAAAACCGCGTATTAAAGGCAGATATATACTTCTGTATATCATGCAGCGTGATGATAATGTATATCATTATGCAAAGAAGATTAAAGAGAAGCTTGGAATACAGCTTGTGGAAATCAGCAGATATGGCTATAAACCCGATTTTGTTGATGTAAGCCTGATTGATATAGGTCCGGGAGAGTTTATAGGTCTGTTTCAGAATGCTGATTATATATGTACCAACTCTTATCACGGGTTGATATTTTCGCTTATATTTGAAAAGGAATTTTGTCAGATACCCTGTAAGAAGTTTTATTTAAGGATTAATAACCTTCTTAAACTGCTTCGTATCAATACATCAGAGGTGCTTAATGAGGGAGAATCCTTAAGTGCACGTTATAATAAACAGGCGGTTCGCGAAACAATATCAGCAGAAAGGGAAAAGGCGGTTAGGTACCTAAAGAGGAATATTTTAGAGGAAGGATAAGCGGAGAATAGATGATTCAAGTATTACCGGATAAAAAACAGGACTGCTGCGGCTGTAGCGCCTGTGCACAAATATGCCCGAAGGATTGCATTGCTATGACAGAAGATAATGAGGGTTTTGCCTATCCTGAAATTGATACAAATAAATGTATTGGCTGTAATCTATGTGAGAAAACATGTCCGATTATCGTAAAGAAGAATATTAATGAGCAAAATAAAGAATATGCGGAGCATTTCCCCAAAGCCGTAGGAGGCTGGCACAAGAATGAGGCCGTCCGCTTTGAAAGTTCGTCAGGCGGCGCTTTTACTCTGTTTGCGGAACATATCATCAGACAGGGCGGCATCGTATACGGCGCGGCTTTAAATGAAGAATTGCACACGGAACATATCGGTGTGGAGCGCATAGAAGATTTGATAAAGCTAAAGGGATCCAAGTATGTTCAAAGTGATATCGCAGGGGTATATAAAGAAATAAAAGAGCAGCTTATAAACAGCCGTAAGGTATTGTTTACTGGTGCGCCGTGTCAGTGTGCGGGGTTGCATAGTTTCCTGCATTCAGACGAATCTTTTAATAAGGATGCGAGCCGGTATGACAATCTCTATACCTGTGACTTTATCTGCCACGGAGTTCCCTCGCCCAAGGTATTTAGAAGTTATATAAATTATTTAGAAGCAAAATATCATGATAAGGTAGTATCTTTCCGTTTCCGTAACAAAGATAAGGGCTGGAACCCTACAGGCTTTCAGATGGGAACTGATATAGGTTTTAAGAATATCGGTAATAAAAGATTTGTACCTGCACTTCGGGATGCCTATATGAATGGTTTCCTGGATGATGTATATCTGCGTCCAAGCTGCTATAACTGTGAGTTTAAAAGTCTGCCTAAGTATTATGCAGATATCACCATTGCTGATTTTTGGGGAGTAAAAAAAGTGGATCCCGAACTTTATGACGGTAAGGGTACTTCGCTTGTGCTGCTTCATAATGAACATGCTAAAGAGCTATTTGATAGGGTTAAGAGCAACTTTTTCTATAAAGAAGTTGATTTTAAAGCAGCGATTCACAAGAATAAAAGCCTACTGAAATCGTCAGACGAAAATCCGCATAGGGATAGCTTCTTTCTTGATTATGAAAGCCTTCCTTTTGACAAGGTAAGAAAAAAGTATATGGGTGCCTTGACGTGGGCTTCCCATAGAATAATGAAAAAGGCTTGGAAGTGTATAGAGAAGTTGATTAAAATTGTGTTTAAACCGGTGCTTGGACTGTTTCATATAAAATGGGGAAATTCCGAATGGGATAGTTTTTTTCAGTTTGTGAAGTTTGCAATGGTTGGAGTTTCCAATTCGGCGGTATCATATACGATTAATATAACCATGCTTTTTTTTCTGCGCGATGCAATGTTGACCTATGATTATATAATAGCAAACATAACGGCATTTGCTCTCAGCGTGTTGTGGTCCTATCACTGGAACAGCAGATATGTGTTCCACCCTGACCGTAATAAAAAGGGATGGCGGATGAAAATACTGGTTAAGACTTATATATCCTATGCTGTCACCGGAATAGTCCTAAACAACCTCTTGGCGACTCTTTGGATACGGGGGCTTGGAATTTCCAAATATCTTTCTCCGCTGCTTAACCTTCCCTTCAGCATACCGACCAACTTCTTTATGCATAAGCTGTGGGCATATAGGGAGGGACGTATAAACAACAATAAATAAACGCAAAACCGTCGTAATGTGAGTGCAATGTTGACTAAAAACAAGAATTGGAAAGAATCTTATGGAGAATAAAGATAAATTACTTAAAAATAAATTAAAGTTTAACAGACCTGATAAATATCAGGTTTTGATAATATCTATAATGCTGCTTTCGGCAATTCTATTGATATATCTTACAGGTATAAAAGAAGGTATGCATTTAGACGAATATCTTACGTATGGGCTTGCCAACAGTGAATCGGAAAACAATAACAAGATTACCCCCGAATACGGAGTCAGGCTTGCGGCTACGGATGTATTTGACACATTCTTTTATCCGGATGGTTTCAGCGTCAGCAATGTGTGGGAAAATCAGGCTAATAACGTGCATCCTCCGTTGTATTATCTGATTTTTCATATTTTTACTCTGGTAACACATCACTTTCTGGCTTTGAAAACCGGTATACTTTTAAACATATTTTTTCACGTGATAAATATTGCGCTTGTCAGGCTTATTATTAAAGAACTGCTTCACAATGAATGTTACGCTCTTTTTGGAGCGTTGCTTTATGCATTTACGCCTGTGATTCTGGGGAATGTACTATTCATTAGAATGTATATGCTAATGTCAACTTATGTTTTAGGGCTTACTTTATTGTTTATAAGAGGATTAAATAAATCTGATAAAAAGTCATTTTATATAAAGCTTGGGCTCATTAGTGTATTTGGAACCTTAACGCATTATTATTTTCTTATTTATTTGTTCTATTGCTGCGTTATCTGGGGAATTAATATTCTCATTAAGCGCAGATGGAAGGAACTTGTTGTTTTTGTAGGGACAATGACCGTGGCGGGTATTGCGTGTGTGGCCGTTTTTCCGGCTATTTTGAAGCAGCTTTTTACCGGAGCAGCAGGAGAAAGAACCATCAAAAATTTATTTTCCTCAGCCTTTTTAGGAAACATAGGCAAGTTTTCGAATGCAATAGACAATGTATACGGAGGGTTTTTACCGGCAATTATTATAACCTTTATTTTGCTGCTGGTATTCAGATATGTTATCTGGAAGGGATCAGAAAAAAAGTCTGAAAATATTGCAAAATGGATGATTTTAATTATTCCGTGTATATTGTATTTTTTGACCATTACATGGTTGGCTATAATGGCGGCAGCAAGATATATTTCCCCCATATATCCAATCTGTATTATTCTATTGATGGGATTGTTTGATAGTTTGGCATCATATATGACTACTAACGATAAGGCAAAATGTATTGCAGGATTAATATTGATTTCTATTTTGCTTAACAGCAGCTGGAAAACCTATACATGGACGGAATTGTATCTGGAGGCTGAAGACTGCGTAAAGACAGCAAGAAAATATGGTGTTAACAATGAGTGCATTTATGTGCTTAATGTATCATGGCACAGCTTTCCGACGTATCAGGAGTTTATACAGTATCAGAATATGACTTTTATACGGGATAATAATCTGGATCTGCTTTTTAATGAAAACTATACGGGATATGATCATGTGGTGATGTATTTTGACACATATGTTGATGATGAAGAGGTTGATAGGATATTGACCGAAATGGTCAATGCGAACCCGGGTCTTAACGGATATGAAAAGCTGCATGAGTATATGTATAATACTGCTTATTATTTGGATTGATTTTCGGTATGTGGGGTTCTGCATATAATGTAGCCGGATTTATAAGATATTATAAGCATCTGCACTATGGTATCAGGGAAGAATGGAAAGAATGGAAAGAGTGACACATATATGCAAAATTGCATTATGTTTATTTCTGGTTATAGGCTGTAATCTGTCTATAGAGGGTCATTTTTGGCCTGATAATATACTTCCGTATGTATTTCTTGTTTTAAATGGCTATGCAGTATTTCAGGTAAATTGGCAGAGGCATTCAGATTGGCTTGCGCATAAAAAAAACAAAATAAGTGCAGTGATATTAATTATATTTTCTATTTTTTTACAGGCTGTAATACTGAGGATTTATTTATCTGACACCAGTGTCATATTTATAAAAGCTGCTATTAAAGCGCTGATTGCGGGTATTTCAACAGCGGTTATTTTAATACTTAGCGTATTCAAAGCGTATGAAGAAAAAAAGATTCCCGGTATGAAATTTATTATCTTTTGTCTGCTGGGATTGGTTTATTTTTATATGATAAGGCGGATGACTGACAACTTCAGTATATACCCGATTATATTGCTTATGCTGATTTACTTATCTGCAGACAATAATCGGAATGAAGGTATAATAACTAAAATAGGCGCTGTTATTCCGGCACTTTTTGAGACACTCGGATATTTGGCATTAACATATGGGGATTATCATGGCGGCTTGCTTAAATGGCTTGGACTTGCAGCTGTTGGCACTGCTGTATGGACTTTTATTTTTTATTATGTGTTAAATGAGCTGTTTGTGATGCTTGATAATATATCCTTTACCGCCTCTGATACAGACTTTACAGCAGGCAGGGTAATAGACCGAGATAAAAATATTGTACTAAACATGAATAGGATTAAAACGTCAAACAATATAAAAATGATTGCTATAGCGGTTGTTATGATAGGTATTAGGATCCTGTTCTGGCTTAACTGGTTTCCGGCCCTTCTCAGCAAAGACACCTATGTACAGATTCAACAGGCATTAGGAATTGAATATTACAGTAATCATCATCCTTTTCTGCATACCATGATTATTAAGTTTTTTATGAGCATAGGAAAACTTCTGTTTGGAAGCAATCAGGCAGGGATAGCAGTTAATGCGTTTGTGTCACTTTTAAGTTCGTCGTTGCTTTTATTGTACATTATTAAATATTATTATAATAGAATCCGGCCCACAGTATGGTACTTTGCAGCGCTCATATTTGCAATAGAGCCTATTCATTGCGTATATTCCATTACAATTTGGAAAGATGTACTATTTGCCTATGTGCTGCTTGCGTTTTGTTTTCTGCTTATAGTGATGGAAATTAAGTTGAGGCAAGATGGAAAACTTAAGCCGTATATGTGGTTTTTGTATGTTGCGATAAGCTTTATTTTCTGCTTTTCCAGAACAAACGGTCTGTATGCCTGGCTCTTTACGCTGCCGTTTTTGTTATGGCATTACAGAAAAAAACTAAAACCATGGCTAATATCGACTTTTGTATGTCTGATGCTTATAGCCGGATATAAAGGTTTACTGCTTCCGTATTTTCAGGTTACCGAACCGGATACGGTGGAGGCATTGTCAGTACCGCTTCAACAGATTGCTTTTACCGTTCAAAATGACGGTAATTTTTCGGAAAATGACACGGATGTCATAAATAGTATTGTGGATATGGATTCATTGGGAAAGCAGTATAATGCCCATATATCCGATCCGGTTAAGAATTTAATAAGAGATAAGGGTTATCAGGAGTACATTACACAGAACAAACTTGATTTTATTAAGATGTATATTTCTGTGGGAGTGAAAAATCCTACAGATTATATAACCGCTTTTCTTAATCAGTCAAGAGGCTATTGGTATCAGAAGATGTCAAATTATATATACTTCAGTGAGGGAGTTCACAGATATGCTGCTGAGCTTGGGATTTTCAGGGACCCGTTATTTCCGGCAGGTATTAGCTCACTTATGGACAAGCTGATGGACAAATACTGTGATATCTGGCATGAATTTTGGAGTCTTGCACTTAGTACGTATGTAGTATTAGTATTGTTTGTGTACTTGCTTGTAAGGAAAAGAACATGCTTTTACTTTTTGCCTGTTATAGGCGTGTTTATAACTCTTGTCATAGCGACACCGGTCAATGATGAATTCCGATATGCTTATGGAATATATTTGTTACTGCCATTGCTGTTTATGCAGGTGATTTCACAATCTAAAACTGTTTATTAAGAGCTTTCGGATTCTGCCGAATTATAGGGAAGAGTGATTTATTTACTTGCATTTCCTATAATTTCTGTTATACTTAATCTATTATACTGCAAAGTTAGAAAGGATATAATAAAAGAAAAATGCCAAATATAAAAAAAGGTACCGTTTATTGGATTACAGGATTGGATGGAAGCGGAAAAACAACCATTGGTAATGCCTTATATTATAAAATGAAAAAGACCGCTCCTGTAGTATTATTTGATGGAGATATATTAAAGGAGATTGCAGGCGGTGGTGTTCCGGGATATACCAAGGAAGAAAGATTGGCCCGTGCCAAGAGATACTCTTTGTTATGCAAACTATTGTCTGATCAGGGAATAGATGTTATTATCTGTACAATTTCAATGTTTGATGAAGTCCGGACATGGAATAGAGAGAATTTTGCGCATTACATAGAAGTATTTTTGGATGTTTCGTTGGATATACTGAAAAAAAGAGACAAAAAGGGATTATATTTAAATACGGACTCCAAAGATGAGCTTCCGGGTCTTCATTATGAGGCGGAATTCCCCAAGGAGCCTGATATTGTATTGCATACGGATGGCTCTGTATCTGTCAAAGAGTGTGTGGAAAGGATTCAGAATATCTCATGTAGGGAAAAAAATGAATTCAATAAGGACACATCATACTGGAATACCTATTACCAACAAAAGCCCGGTATTTTAAATGAATGCAGTTCATTTGCAAGAGAAATGATGAATATGATCAATTCCTCGAATACGTCAGATGGAGCAAGATATTTACTGGATCTGGGCTGTGGAAACGGAAGGGATAGTGTTTTCTTTGCAGATAATGATTTACATGTAATCGGAATTGATGCATCCAATGTTGCAATTGAAATGTTGCAGCAGGAGCATGAAGCTAATGATTTTCTGGAATTTATATGTGATGATTTTGTAACTGCGGATGTTTTATTCCAGAGAAAATATGACTATTGCTATAGTCGTTTTACATTGCACGCTATTAATGAAAAGCAGGAAGAACAATTAATTAATAATGTTTACAAGGCATTAAAAAAAGACGGCTTGTTTATGATAGAAGTAAGAACCATTCATGACACGATATATGGCAAGGGCGAGTTGGTTGAGAAAAATGCTTATATATACAATGAGCACTACAGGAGATTTATTGATCCTGAGGAAATAACAAAGAAGGTTATCCAAAAAGGATTTAGTGTTGTTTATAGCGAGGAAGGCAGTGGATTCTCTAAAACAGAAACAGATGATCCGGTATTATTGCGCTTGGTATTAAAGAAATAATTCCATTTCTGTTTTAAGTAGTGCAAATGAAAAGGTATTAGGGAGGCGGAATCTATTATGCAGGCATATATTGGGATTATTACATTATGCGCCGTATCAGGGATCTTATCATGTATAGTTCATGAAATATGTAATAAAGACCGTTCCGGTACCGTTATGGACAAGTCTTATATTGACCATATTATAAAAACAACAGTTTTTTATATAATAATGTTTTACACCATTCTGTCTTTGTTCAAAGTAATACTGGGTAATGCTTCATTGACTTTGGTAGAAAGTTTTGATGAGATATCAAGGAGAACATATCTGCATTATTCGATTCCATTGGTGATTATTTCCGTTGCCGCACCATTTATATTGATAAAATTTCTGCGTGAAAAAACTGAAAAATTTGTTTTGATGGTGCTTTCTTTGATTATAGGTATTGATTCCATAGTATACCTGTTTTTTGACGAGATTAATAATATTTGGCACGTATGTGCTGCAGTTGTCGGAGTGGTTCTGGCATTATTAAGTGTATATTATTACAAGGGCAAAGTTAGCTATTGTACTCCTAAAACTTTGAAAAAGAGGCTTAAATTAATAGTACCCGTCATTTCATTATGGGTAGTTTTAATAGTGTTATATCTGCCAAATGAATTGTACCTTAGAAACGCGGACGAGATGGAAGTCCCATATGATATTTTTGTTCAGTCGTTATTGATTGGCGGTTTGTTATATTTAATAATATATACATTTATTTTAGTTTATTTTTTGACAGGAAAACAGTTCATTCTTGCCTGTGAGGTTATTTTTGCAATTTCAGTTGGATGCTTGATACAGTCTATGGGATTAAACGGAAAAATGAACCTCATGGATGGAAGCGTACAGACGTGGGACTTATTGACCAAGACAGTCAATATATTGATTTGGGCAGTAATTATAGGTATTATAATTGCGCTTAAATTTATTACCAAGAAAAATGTTGTTAAAACCTATTCAAAGATTTGTATTTATCTTTCATTAATACAGTTGGTTACCTGGGGATATCTTGGGATTGTTTCGAATGTGGAGAGGGCAAACAGTGATTATCAGATGACGACGGAAGGAAGGCTTGAGTTGGATCCTGATCATAATGTAATAGTGTTTGTGCTTGATTGGTATGATGGACAGATTTTGGACAGGGTTATTGAGGACGATGAAAATTTTATAGAGCCTCTTAAAGATTTTACATGGTATAAAAATATGAGCAGTATGTATGCTTTTACCGGAATGTCTCTTCCTTACATGCTTACCGGCGTTGAGTGGCAATATGACATGACCGAAAAAGAATACAGCAATTATGCATTTGGGAATGGAACATATCTTTACGATATTGCGGAAAAAAATTATGATATAGGAGTTTATACCTTTGAAAGATTTATATCTAAAGATATGATAGGTGTTATCAGAAATTACTCTGATGTTAAGTTAAGTGGATGGAGACGTGCCGGTATCTTTAAACAGATGTTAAAATGTGCTAAGTATAAGAGTTATCCATTTGCCTTAAAAACAAAGTATTGGTATGCAGATGGAGAAATGGCGCGGGCGATGCATGAAACCAGTGTTCATAGTGTATCATATGATGAACCTTTTTATAACGATCTTCTTTATAACGGAATTAAAATCAGAAAGCCTGATAGTTATGACGGGGCTTTTAGGTTTTATCACCTGCATGGTGTCCATGTACCGTTTGAACCTGATATGATATCACAGGCTAAGTTCTGTACAAATATAGTATATGAATATTTGGAGCAATTAAAAGCGCTTGGACTTTATGATGAGGCAACAATTATTATAACGGCAGACCATGGGCAAAATTATGTCTCAAGGGTCGATATGCTGGCAGAAAATAATCTTGAAAGGGCATCCAGCCCGATTCTGTTTGTTAAAAAGTCCGGGCAGACAAATGAAATTGGACCGGAAGTTTCAATGGCTCCGGTATCGCATATGGAACTGCCCGCATCAATAATTGAGGCTGTTTATGGCGATACTTTAGAATACGGTGATGCATTTGAGGATATAGATGAAGATGCTGAACGAACAAGGTATTTTATTAACAGAAGATATAGTGACATACCGTATGAAAAATATGCAATTAGTGGATATGCAAGAGACTGGAATAATTGGACTCTGTTAGAGCATGATTAATACTGTTTACAAAAGTGTAAAAAGATAGGGAAAATTTATGGTATATGTAGCTAAAGTTTTTGGATTTATATTATCATTAAGTTATAAGCTGAGTTTGGATAATTATATACTTGCAATTATTATATTTACGGCAATTTCCAAAGTAATACTTCTGCCTGTAAGCATCTGGACGCAGAAAAACAGTATTAAAATGGTAAAACTCCAGCCCAAATTAAACATGATAAAAGTAAATTACTTTGGGGACAGGGATAAAATTGCCGATGAGACCACAGATTTATATAAGCAGGAAAAATATAATCCTTTTGCAGGCATTATACCGATGTGTATTCAGATAGTCATATTATTGGGAATCATTGAAGTTGTAAGACATCCGGAATATGCGAACCTTAGTGAAGCGGAAATGGTAGTGGGTAATATTGAGTTCTACCTCCATCCATATTCGGCAGGCGGATTGTACTGGCTTATGCCATTATTTGCAGGTGTTTCTGCATTAATCTTAAGTTTTGCACAGCTTCGTATGAACCCGCTGCAGGCCGAGCAATCCAAATCGGGGCAGATTGGTACAACAGCATTTTCCGTAGGCATTTCTCTGATATTAGGAATATTTGTACCGGCAGGAGTTGGCTTGTATTGGATTTGCAGTAATTTATTGACGATATTCCAGCAATTCATACTCAACCATATCATTGATCCGCATAAGTATATAGACCATGCGGCATTGGAAGAAAGCAGAAGGCAGCTGAACGAACTTCAAAATATTGGTGCGCCTGTAAAAGGAATGAGACGTAATCCATATGCATCAAAGGAAAAGGCAGATTATAAACGCTTTTTCAGTGTGGCAAATAAGCATATTGTTTTTTACTCCGAGAAGAATGGATTTTATAAGTATTTTGAAAAGGTTATAGATTATCTGCTGCAGCATTCCAATCTAACAATTCACTATATAACCAGTGACCCTAAAGACAATATTTTTGAAATGGAGAAGGAAAATAAGCGTATCCGTGGATATTATATCGGAGAGAAGCGCCTGATTCCTCTTATGATGAAGATGGATGCCGATATGGTGGTCATGACAATGCCCGATTTGGACAACTACCATATTAAGCGAAGCTATGTTAGAAAAGATGTTGAATATGTATATATATGTCATTACCCGCTGAGTACACATATGGTTCTCCATACCGGTTCATTTGACCATTATGACACCTTTCTGTGTGTGGGTGAATTTCAGATTCCTGAAATCCGTAAGCAGGAAGAACTCTATAACCTGCCCGCGAAGAAACTGGTCCTGGCCGGATATGGTCAGTTGGAAAAGCTCAAGGATCAGTATGATGCAATGGAGAAGGTAGATAGGAGCAGGAAAAAAATATTAATTGCGCCTTCATGGCAGGAAGAAAATATTTTAGAGTCTTGTATAGATAAACTCCTGTCCGAGCTTTTGGGAAAAGGCGCGGATGTGTATGTACGCCCTCACCCTGAATTTGTAAAAAGGTATGGATATAAAGTGGATGCAATCGTTGAAAGATATAAAGACTATGCCGGAGACGATTTGCATTTTGAACTGGACTTTACCACCAATACTTCCCTTTTTGATTCGGATGTTGCTATTACAGACTGGTCGGGAACGGCTTACGAGTTTTCATTTGTAACAGGCAAGCCGGCAGTATTTGTGGATACCAAGATGAAGGTCAAGAATCCGGAATATGTTAAATTGGGAATAGAGCCCCTTGAAATTAAACTGAGGGATGAGGTCGGAATCAGATTGGATCCGAAGAATCTGGATGGGGCATATGAAAAAATCACAGAGTTGTTTAATAAGCAGGAAGAGTATATTAAGAAAAATATTGAGCTTCGCAACCGTTATATTTATAACTTCGGACACAGCGGTGAACTAGGCGGAAAATATATTATTGACAGTTTGAAAAAAAAGGCAGAAAATAGAAAAAAAGCAGATAATTAAGGGAGGTATGGAAAATGCTTTTATATATTGATCCATCGGTTACCACATTTGTAATTGAGGCTGTTGTAGGTATAGTAATAGCCGGTGGTGCTATTATATCGGTCGCATTTCGTAAGGCTAAGAAGAAGATTAACACTGCATTGAATATCGATGAGAATAGTAAGAAAGAAGTCGAAGACGAAATCGAAGAGATTTAGTAAATCAAAGCAATATAATAAGCAGCCCGTAGGCTGCTTATTATTATGGCCATGATAAGGTTTTACCTTTAATGGTAAAGTTTATTTTCTTAGTGCCGCCGTAATCAGTACCGGTGCCTCTTATGGTTACGGAAGCTTTTCCTTTATCACAATTTCTGACATATGTGTCATTTTCTATCACATAGTCTTTGTCTTCTCCGTAAATCAGTTCTTTTCCGTTTAAAGTTACAGTAATGTCATCTTTAGTCAAAGTTACGACTTCTCCGTTATTGTATGTCTTGTCAGCAACTATGACCTTAGCCTTGGATATATCTGCCGCTACAATATGGTAAATGACTGATTTTGAGGCAAAGATATAGCCATCACCTGCATAAGAGTCATTGCCTGCCGTTGCATCATTGTCCCCTGCATAAGCTCCTGTACCTGTGACGGTGACCCGTATAGCGGTTCCGACACAGGGGATATCGTTTTCATTTACCTCTTCATCGGCATTTCTTGTAAGACTTTCACCTTGTACAGTGGTAACTTCGGTATCGTTTACATAGGTATAACGCAGGTCCTTCTCATAATCCTTTCCTGACTGAAGTTTTTTGCCATTGGTATCGGTAAGCACCACGCTTGTTTTATAAATTCCCTTTTGGGCTTTGAATACAACATCCCTGGCGGTCATTGTGATTTTTCCGTTATTATCCGACATTTGACCGCCGGTAATACGGAATTTTCCTGACATCTGTCCTTTAAACAGTCCTTTTCCCGTAATGGTTATTACAGGCAGTTTGTTTTCCGCAATGGCGGCTGTTGTAATTGCATTATTATTTTTATATTTTACGGTATAATCTTTTCCGTAAACCAGTTTTGTTCCTTTATAGGAAAGCATAACTGTAGGTTTACTGCCGCCTTTTACGTACGGAGTAACAATATCATTGAGGCTGTTTACGGAGTGTATATTTTCATCATCGTTTTCATCAGTGTTTTCCATGCAATAGCTTATGGAAAGGTCTGATTCGTCAATCTGACTTAAATCACAGGCGGTAATCTTGTAGGTAACCTTTTTGGTTCCGGTATATTTATTGATACCTTTTATGATCATTGTTGCGGTACCGGCTTTGTTTATATTCTTGTATTCGATTATATAGTCACCGGAGTTGTCGCCATTATTGCTCGATGTTTCTGATGGCGCCGGTGTAAGGAGTTCGCCGTCTATGGTAACTGAAATGTTATCCTGCATTACGTCTTTTTCTATACCGGTATAGGTTTTGGGTACAACTCCGGTTACGGCAGCCTTGCTTATTGGGACTGCAGTAATCTTGAAATTAATGCTCTTGCTTCCTGTATAAGGTGTATCATCATTGTCTGCTGCGGTAATCGTTGCAGTGGCGGTACCGGTTTTGAAATTATTTTTATACGTTACAACGTAATCGCCTGTAGCGCCTCCGTCGGTGCTGGCTGTAAGCGGTTTGTTCTTATAAGTAACCGTAATCGGAGGTTCTATTCCAACACCGTTTCTTTCATTTATTATTTCAGGGTCATAGGTCTGGTTTGGAATCCTGGCTATATTTACTTTGCTTAACAATATTTTGTCAGATATAGTTTCATATACGGTAAGCGTGCTATGATATCCGCCGGTTCCGGTAACTATGATAGGATAGGTCCCTGCATTACTATAAGCACCTGCACCTGTTTGCGGATAAGTTATTTTATAATCCTTATTTTTAGAAAGCTTCTTACCGTTACGGTATAGTATAGGACTGCTTTTTATCGTTTTACCGGTGTAGGCAACGGTGAGATTGTCTGCAGTAATGTCGGTATCGGTAAGTGCTTTGGTTATAATGTTAAATGTAATTGATTGTGTGCCTGTATAGTTGCCTTTCCCTTTTACTATAATTGTGGGCGGTTTGGAAGAATCAGCGGAGGCTGCATTCTTATTGTTTTTGTAGGATACGGTATAATCCTTATTCGGAACCAACTCAATTGCATTTTTGCCATCTTTGCTATTTTCGCTGTTATCATAAGATATACTGTCGTATACTAATACTTCCGGTTTAATTGCACTGCCGGTATATGTTTGGTCTCCCACAGGAATTACATAGAATCCACCGCCGGCGGTTTTAAAGCAGGGGTATAGTATGGTTTCCTTCTGATGAATCGGCGCTCCGTAGTCAAAACGGCTGCCTGTACCGTCAATTCCGGTATACCACCCTATAAAGACCAAATCGTTTTCATAATGAATATCGGAAACATCGGGAATTTGCTCCTGTGAGACTACATCTCCATATGCAGCCGAAATGGTTTCGAGGATTGTTTTATTGTCTGCATCCATAAATGTAACGGTGCAGGCTTCCACTGTGATTTTATGGCTTGCGCTGTATCCTCCGATTGTTGCGGTGATATCTGCCTTTCCTGCAGAGATTCCGCGTACAGTGCCCCTGGTTCTGGCAACAGTTGCGACACGCATGTCAGAACTTGTCCAAAGCACAGTAGTATCGGAGGTGGTATCCTTCGGGAAATATTCTGCAGAAAGGTTTATACTCTGGCCGGCCAGTATCGTATCCGTATTATTTTCCGAAGAAAATTCTATTTTATAAACCGGAGCGATAACCGTTACCTTACACTGGGCGGTTTTGTTGCCTGCTTTAGATGCCTTGGCGGTTATGGTTGTTTCACCCGCCCCTATTGCAGTGACTACTCCTTCATTTACGGTTGCAACCTTCTTGTTTGAAGAAGTCCATACTATGGTTTTGTCGTCTGTGGTATCTTCCGGGTCAAAAATTACCCGAAGTGTGTCAGAGGAAACATTGTATTGACGTTCTTCCTTGCTTAAGTGGGAGGTGTCTTCTACAACGGTATCCGGTCTGCGCAGGATTAAGCTTTCTTTATTAAGAGTAATCTGGCGAAGATGATTAACAACAGTTATGGTACATACCGCATCATTTCCATCATAAGAAGCGGTTACGGCAGCTGTTCCGGTTTCCATTGCCGTTACCGTTCCTGACACTACTGTCACAATTGAAGTGTCGCTGCTTGTCCATTTTACATCCTTGCTATCCAGTTTAGTGCCGTTTACGGAAGCGGTAAGAGTCAGAGTTTCACCCTTATTAAGCTGCGCTTTGGTCTTATCCAGTTTCAGACCGGGCATGTTGTTATAAACCGGAATCTTAAATACAAAGGCGGAATTCAGGCTGTTGGTACCGGCATACATTTTTCTGGTTGAAGAGGATTCGCTGGCAGGTGCCTGTATATTCTGCATATACTGATGCTGGTACAAACCGTATGGGGAGTTGGAATCCACATTGAATTTCTCAAGATAGATAGTATCCTGACCTTTAAGTATATAGTTATTACCAATAGTGGCAGCTCCGCCCTCTAAGGATTTATACCTTGTGTTCCAGCCCTGGTTTTTGGCATAGGTTAGTCCCTTTACTATTTTTTCCGTATCCGAGCCGCCGTTTACACCTACATTGAAATAGTTATAATAGCCCTCGTATCCGGGATAAGTACCGGAAATCAATCCTGAATTTCCCTGTCCCTGCTCCAAATAGACACGTGAGGCAAGATGTATCGGACTCAGCTTTCTGGCAGAGCCTATTTCATAGAATGCCTGTGCATATGTTCTTTTCTTGTCATCATCCGAAAGTGTACCTTTCATAAAAGTAGAGTTAAGAAAATTCTGTATTGCATCAACGGTATGATAGGATGAATTAAATGTAAGTTGTTCAAACTGGAAAATGTAAGTTTCGGTTAAAAAATTCCGGGGGTCCATATAATAAGAAACGGCATCCCTGTTGGCATAATACCATCCGGATTCGGTCGGGCATGCTGCACCTACCCAGCCTTTTGATGCATTGCTTTCTGTATTTTGAATCAGGCTTTTATCTCCCATTTCGCTTGATACTGACGTTTCAAAGTCCAGTTTCGTATTCATAGGTACAAAGGTCCAATTTGGGTGAGCGGATTTAAGTGATGTTAATGCAGCCTGATATCCGGCAGGAAACTGAGCAACGTCTGCATAAGAAGCCGCCAAGGTTTGTATGCCTCCTATGGCAGCATAGGATATCTGACCGTTATCTGCAAGTTTGTACAGATATTCTTCATCCCATTTAATCCAATCTTCATCTGAGTAGGCAAGATTTCCTCGTTCTATATATCCTTCTGTTGAACTTCCGTTTACCCAGAACTGCACCTTATACCAGACGGCGTTCTGAGTTATGGTGACTCCAAGAAGGTATACAGTGTGACCGCTCTCAAGGTCTGCGACAATACTGCTTTTTGAATCGGCAAGACTGCGCACATGATATACATCAGTCAAATAAACCAGTGCCATAACATCCTTGCCGGATAAAATTTTCGCAAAGGCGTCCTCTGCATTTGCATATGCCTGCCGGATGGCTGTAATTTCATATTCTGTATCTATTGTGTCGTTGGCTGCATAATCAGACAGACCGTCATCTGTATTTTCAATATTTTCATCGGAATCGGGATTGTCTGCGCTTTCCTTGTCCTGATCTGTATCATTATCACTGTCTTCTTCCGAATCCGAATCACCTTTTTCCTCTGAATCTGAATCAATGCCCCCGTCTGAATTTGCATCACTGTCACTGCCGGAATTGTCCCCTGAACTGTCATCTGCAGCATCTGCAGGAGCATTAACTTCAGGTTCATCATCCGGATTTACGTCGTCCGTATTGCTGCTTATATCCTCATTTCCTGCCATACCAGATTCCTGTCCGGATGCAGATACATACATGGCACCGTTCTCAAAAACCATGCAAAAAATCAGCATAAAAACTATAACTTTATGTGGAATTCCAAATTTCTTCTTAATTTTTCTCATAATCATCACCTTTATTATTTTGAATAAAATCAGTAAGTTTTATTAGTACTATCAACTAAAAATAATTAAATATTGTACCACAATATATATTATTTTTATACCAGTTTACCACATTATTTAGCATATTACATTGATAAATTACTTTATTTACGGAAATTTAAGAATTACTTAAAGGATTAGAAGATTGTGGAAACGTTAGAATTAATAATTAGAATATTCAACGGGAATATATGGATTGAATAAATTTCTAATATTTAGTATTGTCTGCATTTTTGCTCTAATAAAATAAAGTCATTGGTACGTTTTGCCAGAGGAGTATTGTTACCATTATTAAGTTTATGATTATACACAATCTCTGCATTCTTTATAATTTTATTTTTCTGGCGATTAATCTCCTAATTTCAGCCTGCAGTAAATATTTATAATGAGGGTCCTTTATACCGTTCACATCAACAAGCACATATTGCCCATCAGTTATTGACTTTTAACAAAATTCCTATATACTTCCTTGAACCTTCGTCATAAAAAATATGTTTTTGATACTGACTAAGATATTTTATGTATTCTTTTTTAATTTCATATATCTTTATACTCTGCAAATGTATTACCTCCTATAAAGTAAAACAGGGACAAATATCTGTCCCTGTTACTTACTTATAACTCGCTCATTTATAAGGCTGTGCATCACCTGCTTATAACTCGCTCATTTAAGGGCTGTGCATCACCCGCATGCGATTTTCTCGACCAAAATCGAGATTAATTAAAATTCTCCTTTGGAAGCCATTGCAAGCCACCCAGCACCTACTATACCATAACACGCTCAGTCCAGTTCATCCTGCGTATCCAAAAACTTTATAAACTGCACAAGACTCTTCCTTTTTTCATTGTCAAGTTTTTGGATATTAAATATAATATCGTGAAGTGACATACCTTTGATGTACTCTTGAGAAAGATTAGTATGACCTGTATAGGGAGTATCTATGCTAAGCAAATAATCCGTACTAACTTTATAAAGATGTGATAATGTTACAATGTGGTGAAGAGGAATCTCCCGAAGCCCTAACTCATAATGGGAATAGGTTTGCTGGGTGGTTCCCAGATGTGTTGCAATATCTTCCTGTGTATATTTATTCTTTATTCTTAATTCCTTCAATAGTTCATGTGTCTTTTTCATGTCGCACCTCGATTTGTTGTAAAAATAAAATAACACACAACGGTATAAAAGCAAGGCTTAACAACATATTAGTGTTGAATAATTAAATATACAACAAACGGATTTAAATATCGGAATTTTGATGAAGAAAACGCAAATATTTTATTAAATCTTTTCGGTCTGATTCATTAAGGGATTGGATGTCATAAATGATATCGTGCATGGTTATGTTATCGATATATGATGCATTCATATCCAGATTGCCAAGATAGCCTGTGTCTGAGCGCAGCAGGTAATCTGTACTTACTTTATAATATTTGGCAAGTTTCCTGACGGCCTCAATAGGGATTTCACGACGGCCGTTTTCATAGTTTGAATATGTTTGCTGTGATATGCCCAGATAATTTGCAATTGTTTCCTGTTTAATGTCATGGTCTTCTCTTAAGTCTCTCAATATTGCATTTAATGATTTCATATTTATAACCTTCATATTTACAAGTGTTTATTTCATTCGTTGTTACAGATGTTAACACACAACAAAATGTTGTTTGATGAAATACCGTGAATTGTAATAAAATAAAAATAACTACAATACAATGTTGTAAATGGCAAATTATGGCGACTAATGTTGTAGAATAAAATAGTAAGTTGGCATTAACCTGTTCCGGATATAATAAGTGTGTGAATAATAAATAAAATTATTCCGAATAGTCGTTAAAGCCGCACTATATTCAAGAGGATGAGGGATATGAATTACACAGGCGACGAATTATTATGGATAGCAATCTGCGATGATGAAAGAAAAGATGTCAGGGAAATACGGGAAATTATAATGGAAGGCGAAATAGAAGAAGGGGATTTTAAAATATCCACTTTTTCTTCAGGCAAAGAGTTACTTAATGCCAGTGTGAGCAGATATAATCTGTTGATACTGGACTTGATGTTTCCGGGAGAAAACGGCCGGGAGATAGCAAGAGAGTATAGGAAAAAGAATAAAGACGGTATTATTGTATTCTGTACCGGAAAGTCATCACCGATACCGGATGATTTTAGAACTATGCCATACCGTTTTGCGCGTAAAGACAAGATAAGACAGTTCAGGAGCGGTTTGCTGGAGTCGGTAGAGGAAATGTACAGAAGAAATGCCAAAAAGAATGTACTTTTTACACAGGGCAAGACAACGACTCTGATTGAAGCTGATAAGATTCTCTATCTGGAAATAGCCAAAAACGGAAGTACGGTATACTATTTTGACAGGACAGATACCGTATGCCAGCTTAAAGCCAGAGAAAAACCCAAGGAATTGTATCCACAGCTTAAAGTACATGGTTTCGAGTTCTCACATAACAGTTATCTTGTAAACTGTCATTATCTGAAACGCTGGGACAGCCATGAGCTGGAACTGATAGACGGAACACGTTTGAGTATAAGTCGTGCCAGAGAAAAGAAATTCAGGGAAGTATGCGTTAGATACATATTATAAAATACAGAATTATGCGAGAAAGTCTTGTGTATAAATGCTTGTAAAGAGAGAACTGCAGTATGAAAACAATTCTTATCGTAGAAGATAATTCCCGAAGCAGGGAAATGCTTATTAAACTAATAGAAAATATCAGGGATGATGTGATCATAAAAGAGGCTTCAAATCAGGATGAGGCATCTGCGTTGGTAATGAAGCACAATATAGATCTATTCATATTGGATATTATGCTTAATTCCAACAACCCTTCTGATGTATCGGGAATGCAGTTTGCGGAATACATACGCTCATTTCCCAAATATAAATATATACCGATCATATTTATAACAGCATTGGAAGATCCTGCACTGCATGCATATAGTGAACTCCATTGTTATTATTACGTTGAAAAGCCATATGATGCGGACAAAGTATCCGCCGCGATTTCCGATGCGCTTGATATGCCTCAACTTGACGATGCTCCGCATAATATATATTTTCGTTGTGACGGCGTTTTGTATAAGAAAGAGGTTTCGGATATTATCTATATTGAAAATGCCAGAAGCGGTCAGACTGTATATTGTACAAACGGTAATCTGAAGCTGCCATATAAACCTATTAAAAAGATTCTGGAAGAACTGGGCTCGGATAAGTTTATACAGTGCAGTAGATTTCATATAGTGAATGAGGAGCATATTGATAAAATTGATACGGTAAACCGTTACATAAGACTTAAGGATACAAATGAGCAGATTGAATTTGGGAATACATTCAAGAAGAAGTTCCTGTCCGGGGTGCTGGATGGGGCGAAGTTGATAAAGTGATTATAATTTGTAATTTTTTTAAATGGATTGTATAATAATATTAGGAAAAGTTAAATGTCAGATTCTAAGAAAGGAGAATACTGAAATGTATAAAAAACTGTTTTCTTCAGAAATGGCAACATTCCCTGATATAGCATACATGAATGGTCATAAAGGTATTCATGTCCGGAATGGAATATATAAATTAGAACAACCATTTAGGATAAACAGAAGTGAATGGGCAGAGGATAAAGATTATGCCGACTATTGTGTAATAGGTACGAATTATTCAGATGATTATCAGGAATGTAACATAGAGTATTTCACAAATACAAATTATAGATATCTGAGTAACAAAGTAGTTGAATTACGTGAAAAGAATAATACAGATGATTATGGATATATTGAAAATATTCATGATACTATAACTAAAGATTATTTGGGAGGCATAACATATGAGATTTAGTTATTCTGAAAACTCATATAAAGCCCATCTTGAACATAAGCAAGGTAGTATAAAATGTATATTAGATACTGGTGCAACTCTTACGACAATGGACATAAATTCCTTGTCAAATTTATTAGCAGAAGATGCACGGTTAGTAAATAAATTAGCAATATCCCATATTGTTGAAAAATCTTTTAATCAAGAAATAACTGTTGCCAGTGGAGATAAAAATGTAGTTGTACCTGTAATGATAAGAAATGTTAATTTAGCCGGCGGTTCATTAAGCAAATTTTATGCAATGTTAAATATTAGTAATGAGTCATGGACATATGAAAATGCCCGCAATTATATGACTCTTATAGGACTTGATATAGTTAGAGCCGGTTCAGCAATAGAAGGGAATAAAGACCGTATTGAATTAAAGGATATTGATTATAGAGCATATGATAAAAGCTATCAAGACAGATATGGCGATAAAATATTAAACATAATAGAAGAAATATATGAATATAAACAATCAGATAAAAAGAGGTTGGAAACGGAGAAACTTGTAGCAGATTATATTAATCAGCAAAACAATAATCGAAAAAATACATAACAGGATGAGAACTGCTGTATTTTAGTACAGCGGTTTTTATTTTTGGTGGAAGTGATATAGACTTTTGGGGATTGGGTTGTGTTATTTTAGTGTGAGAGGGAGTAACAACATAGTGAAATGTGTTGATTTATTGATTTTTAGGGATGATGGTAATATAATCATATATGTTTATTAAAAATTGGTTATTGAATGATAGAATTGTAAAAATATATTGTGTTTAAGAGATATGCATTATCTATAAAATACTTAAGATGACAGAGGATGATTGGTATGATTATTGCAAATGTTAAACTTCTTATAGAATTATTTGCGTGTTTATATTGTATGGCAGCATTATATGATAAAAAGCTGCAATTAAATATATATGCTGTCGTATTGTATATAGTGGATATGTTCTTTGGAGTTGCTATAGACAATAATGCATTGCCTGTATACTCATCTGCTCTATTTTATATATGTATATTTTTATATGCTTTATTATGCTATAGAGAAAGTATAATGCGTACATTGATAAACTGTGTTTTATCGATATTAATAGTTGCTATTTTCCAATTAATAGTTTTCTTTCCATTATATTATTTATATTTTGTAAAATATCAACATAGTGATATAAATGAATTAATGATTAATATAGGGACTTTTTTATTAATTATGTTTATTAGTCATAAAATAAGATTGAAAAGATTGTCAGATTTTTGTATAAAACGGAATAGACTAATTGTAGGGGTTGCAATTTTTATTCTTTTAGGAATAGCGGGAAGTACGTTCCGTGTAACTGACGTGGGAATTTTATTTAGTGATATTTATATTCAAATGATATATTTTCTTTTAATATTTGTTTTTATAATTTATGAATGGCAGAAGTCAAGAGTAGATGCGGAGAAGAAGAAAACTCAGTTGGAAATGAATACGCTGTACTATGATGCATACGATCAATTAATCATGCTTATCAGGGAACGGCAGCATGATATGAAGAATCATATCAATGCTATTTTAAGTATGATATACACAACAAATAATTACGATGAACTTGTTTCTAAACAGACAGAATACTGCAATAATGTTATGGATAGAAATGAAAAATCCAAACTGGTATTGTCGGTAGAGAATCCGTTAATTGCTGGCTTTTTATATAGTAAGATACAGGAGGCGGAAGAAAAAGAGATAAAGTTTGACTATCACATAGATATTGGTAAATCATTATCAGTGATTCCTGAATATGAATTAATTGACATGGCAGGGATACTTATTGATAATGCTATTGAGGCGCTGTGTCCTGTGGACAAAAGTCTGGACAAAGAAAAACTATTAATGAAAATATATGTTTCCATAAAGGAAGCAGAAAATGAGCTTGAGCTGATAGTGGCCAATACCAGTCCTTATTTTGAGGATAATGTTACGGATTATTTCTTTGAAACAGGTTATAGTAGCAAAGGTGATGGGAGGGGTATAGGTCTGTCTAAACTAAAACGTATAGTGGATGAAAAATCAGGTGACATCATTGTTAGTAATGAAGAATATGAAAATAATAATTATATTCAGTTTACTATAATTATTCCGATAAAATCAAATACTAAAAGAGATAATACGAGATTATAAAAAGCCCAGAGAGTATCTCTCCGGGCTTTTTATTAATCTTCTGTCGGAAACTCCGGTTCACCAAAAAATAAAAAACTGTAACTTCCAAGGGGATAAGCAAAAGATATTCCAAGACAAGTACTAGCAATAATACCTATATTCCTCTTAAGCCAATTTTTCATTACGTTTCACCTCCTTTAATATTTTGGTTATAGATAATTGAATGGTATGTAAGACAACCGTCCAAAAACTAACAATGAGATAACGCGTATCCTGAAAAACAAAAATCAATACCGCAACAAAAAATACTACCTGAAAACTTTGAATTTTAGCTTTGTGAACTATATCTTTATTATTTAATGCAGCTTTTTCCTTAAGTGATGTAGGCCCAATCATATAATCCACAATAGCGCATACAAGTAACACAGGATAAATCGCCAACGGATGTACATTTATAATCATTGGAAACACATTTATCACACTGTAAAAGTAAACAAACGATACCAAAAAGCATGACCAGTAACTTTTGCAGTGGAAACCACCGGTCTTAATTCTCAGCGGCAGCATCGGAACCAGAGCAAAAAAGAACTCAAGTATCTTTCCGGTAGCGAAAAAATAAACCATAAATATCAAAAGCTTACTTACTTCATAAAAAATAGCGGTAAGGGAAAATTTTATCAACTTAATCTGATAGTCCGTATACCCATATTCGGCCTGAACCTTACTCATAATATAATTCATATCTGATATGCCACCAGCCCTTCCAAATCAATTCTTGTACCTCATTGTATATAAAAAATACCCAACCAATTAATTTTTGGCTCGAATAATTGAAAATGCATATTTAATTACAAAAATTTCCAAAAAGTTGTCTAAAAATGCCACTTTTTTAATCTAATGGATTCATTCGATGCGAAAAATGACACATTTAAGCAAATAAAGTCAATATATGTAAATTCCGTGCCAATATGAAAATGAGAAGAATTTTCTGAATACAAGAAAGGCACAGGGGCATATAAGCTATGATTTCACAATCTCAATCAGATGAAGTGATAACATCCGGAAGTAAATCAGAAATTAAATCAGAAACCAGATCCGAATGTAGGAGACTGGAAGAAAAATACTATAAAGACTTAGAGAAACTTCATGAGCAGTACGACATTTTCATTCACGATATGAAACATACTATGCGAACCATTGCAGCACTGTCAGAGGAAGGAAACTGTGAAGAAATAAGCCACATCATTGGGCAGATGCGAATAGCTATAGGAAATATTGATGAGCAGCTGATATGCAGTAACAAAATATTGAATGCACTGTTTAATGAAAGAAAAGGCTATGCCAAAGATAACGGTGTGGACTTATATCTGGAAATAAGCGAGCCTTTGTTTTTACAGGGGATAGATGAGTTAGATCTAATAACACTCATGGGCAACCTTTTAGACAACGCTATAGAAGCGGAAAAGTCTTCGGATAAGCCGGGTGAAGTTTGCTGTTATATGCGAACGGCAGGCAGTGGCAGACATATAGTCATACAGGTAGAAAACAGTTTTTTGGAAAAACGTCGCAGCGAAGTGGAGCCTGTTGAGATGAAATCTAGGAAACAAAGCGAAAATCAGCAGATTGATATGGAAAATTCCCGTATGAATATAGGTGAAAGGCACGGAATAGGTTTAAAAAGTGTAAACGAAGTAGTCAAAAGATACGGAGGCATCCTTGATAATTATCAAAGTGACGGAAAATACATTGTAAAGATCATACTTCCTGTTCAAGTTGAAATAGCAGAAGAAATATCTTATAAAGAAGCTCTTCCTGCTTATGCACAGTCAGCATACAAATAGATGCATAATCGCAAACCATGTAAAGGAATCAACTATTGCATATTAATATAAAATAAGGTAAAATTTTTAATAGAATTTTACCTTATTTTTGTGCTGTTAATAAGTTATAAGTAAGCTTCAAATAAAGGTCTCAGAAACGGACAACGGGTATAAAAATGAAAATCGTATTCATAATTCCCAATATGACAGGCGGAGGGACGGAACGCGTAATTTCGCTTCTTTCAGAAGAATATATCAGAATGGGCATAGATGTTGCCATTATGCAGTTTGCAGGCTATGAGCGTGCATACGAACTGGATAAAAAGATTGAAGACTTTAGCGTCGCTCCCAAATCAAACGGCAATCCGATAATTATGATACGCAGATTGGTTAATATGCGAAGATATTTTAAGCGGAATCCTGACTGTCTCATATTTTCATTCTGTGTTATGGGAGCGGTATTTTCCGTGATTTCCACATTCGGAATGAAACGCTATATTCTGGTTGCGGAGCGTAGCAGCCCGGACAGCTGTAAACAGGTGAATCTGAGAAACTGGGCATACAAGCGTACCAACAGGATTACTTTTCAGACCGGCGAAGGAATAACCTATTTTCCGGACTGGATTAAGTCCAAGGCAGTTGTGATACCCAATCCGATTGATTCTGCTATACCCAAACCCCATCTTGGGACAAGAACCCGCAGGATAGTATCTGTAGGAAGGCTGCACGCGGTAAAGAATCATGCTCTGCTTTTTGAAGCCTTTGCGGATTTTTCGGGGCAATTTCCGGACTATGAGCTGCATATATACGGACAGGGGGAGCTGGAAGCGGAACTCAAGGAGAAGGCTGTAAGCCTTGGAATAAGTGATAAGATTGTGTGGCATGGTTTCCGGAAGAATGTAACGGAAGAGATTCGTAATGCCGGAATGTTCGTTTCCACGTCTAATTATGAGGGGATTTCCAATTCTATGCTGGAGGCACTGGCTATGGGCATTCCTTCTATATGTACCGACTGCCCGATTGGCGGAGCCAGAAGCTATATAGAAAATGAAAAGAACGGTCTCCTTATTCCGGTTCGTGATAAAGAAGCGCTTACCAAAGCTATGGTCAGGATAGCTTCAGATGAGTCATTTGCAAAACAGTTATCGGAAAATGCCGCCAAGGTAAGGGATAAATATTCACTAAGCAGCATAGCGGTTAAGTTTCTTGAAGCTGCCGGTGTCAACTTGAAAGAATAATTGTGTAAAAACCGAATTTTTTAAAATTTCAGGAAAAACGGAAAGTATATAAATGAGCAGTATTACTATTATAACTCCAACCTATAACAGGGTAGATTTACTCCCAAGGCTCTATGAAAGCCTGCTAAAGCAGACTGTCACGGATTTTGAATGGCTGGTAATTGACGATGGAAGCAGTGACGGTACGGAGGAACTGATACGGAATTATATACAGGAAAAAAGAATCCCGGTTCATTACGAGAAACAGCCTAATGCCGGAAAACACACCGCGCTAAACCGAGGCATTGCACAGATAGAATCGGAATTGACTTTCATAGTAGACAGTGATGATTACCTTACCCCTGATGCGGTGGAAATTATCCTGTCCTACCATAATAAATATCGAAATACCGATAACTTATGCGGATACAGCTTTTTGCGCTGTCACCAGGATGGACGTGTCAATACCGCATATTTCCCTGAGGATGAAAAGATAGACACTTATCTGTCAGTCCGTATCAACGGAAATATCGGGGGAGATAAGGCGGAGGTTTTTTATACTGACATCTTAAAACAATATCCTTTTCCGGTATTTGAGGGTGAAAAGTATATGCCGGAGGACGTTGTCTGGATGCGGATGTCGGGACCGTATCAGATGCTTCACGTCAACAAAAGCACATACATCTGCGATTATCTGGAGGGCGGTCTGACCACTACCGGGCGCAGAATGAAGATATATTCCCCAAACGGAATGATGTTGCGCTCGCAGGTTTATCTGGACAACTCTGAGACCTGTTTTAAGGTCAAAGTAAAAATGATGCTTTTATATAATATTTATGGACGGTTTGCCGGATACTCTTCGGGAAGGCTTATGGCGGGAGTTAGACAGAAGTTTCTGTGGTGTCTCTCTTACCTGCCGTCATTGATTTTGTATATAAGATGGCGAAAAAGATATAAATGAAAAATCACTAAGATTGAAAAAGATATAACTATAAACAAGGAGAACAAACAATGAAGATAGCAGTTGCCGGAACAGGTTATGTTGGATTGGTAGCAGGTGTCTGTTTTGCGGAAAAAGGGCATGACGTTACCTGCGTGGATGTGGATGAAAAGAAAGTAAGAATGATGGAATCCGGCATTTCCCCGATTTATGAAGAAGGTCTGCAGGAATTGATGCAGAAAAACAATGCCGCAGGAAGGCTCCACTATACCACCGATTATCAAAATGCCTATAAAGATGCAGAAGCCATTTTTATCGGAGTGGGTACACCGGAACAACCTGACGGTTCTGCAAACTTAAGCTACATTGCAACCGTATCCAGGCAGATTGCTGAATCTGTAGAGAGGGATTGCCTTGTGGTTGTTAAATCCACTGTACCCGTTGGAACGAATGATAAAGTGGAGCAGTTCATAAATGATTTTCTGGTAAGAGATGTCAAAGTGGAAGTGGCTTCCAATCCGGAATTCCTTGCGCAGGGTTCGGCAGTTCACGATACGCTGCATGCAGCAAGGATAATCATCGGAACGGAGAGTAAAGATGCAGAAGTTATTTTGAAAAAAATATATGAACCTTTTGGACTCCCTATCATATCTGTCAACAGACGTTCCGCTGAAATGATCAAATACGCCTGCAATGATTTCTTAGCATTGAAAATTTCTTATATGAATGACATAGCTAACCTATGTGAACTGGTAGGTGCCGATATTGATGCGGTAGCGGAAGGCATGAGCTATGATGCCAGAATTGGCTCAAGATTTTTAAATGCCGGCATAGGTTATGGCGGAAGCTGTTTCCCCAAGGACACCAAGGCATTGAAATACATTGCACACCAGCATGGCTACACCCTGCGAACCGTGGAAGCGGCAGTAGATGTAAATGCCGAGCAAAAAACCCGTTTATACCAGAAAGCCAGCAATCGAATGATCACTTTCCAGAACCTGCGAATAGCCGTGCTTGGGCTTGCATTTAAAGCAGGTACGGATGACCTGAGGGAGGCTCCGTCGCTGGATAATGTTAAACTGCTTCTCGAAAACGGTGCAGACATATACGCCTATGACCCGATTGCTTCAGATAATTTCAAAAAAGTTTACCCGGAAGGCAAGGCGCTCAAAGGCTCTATCCACTACGTGGACAACCCTGCCGATGCCCTTAAGGATGCCGCAATCTGCTTTATCTTTACGGAATGGGAGGAAATAAAAAATATTCCTGCAGATGATTTTACCAAACTGATGAGGATTCCTCTGGTATATGACGGACGAAACGTGTTTAACGTAAAGGCTATGAAAGATGCCGGTATAGAATACTATAGTATAGGACGATAACAAGGAGGCTCATATGAACCCTTTAAATCCTGATAAAACCTACCTGATAACCGGTGCTGCCGGATTTATAGGCTTTCATCTTGCAAAAAGCCTCTTAGAGCAGGGAGCCACAGTAATCGGTTTCGACAACCTGAATAATTATTACGAAGTATCTCTAAAAAGAGACAGACTGGAAATACTGAAAACATACGATAAATTCACCTTTGTACTGGGCGACCTTGCCGATAAAAGGGATGTATTCCGTCTTTTTCAGGAATATCGTCCTCAGATTGTGGTCAATCTTGGGGCTCAGGCAGGTGTACGTTACAGCATAGACAATCCGGATGCATATATGCAGTCCAATATAATGGGATTTTTCCATATACTTGAGGGCTGCCGGTATTTTCCGGTAGAACACCTTGTATATGCCTCTTCCAGCTCAGTTTACGGCGGGAACGAGAAATTGCCTTTTTCCACTGACGATAAAGTGGACGAGCCTGTCAGCCTGTATGCGGCTACTAAGAAATCCAATGAGATTATTGCACATGCCTACAGCAACCTCTACAGGATTCCTGCAACGGGGCTTCGCTTCTTTACGGTATACGGTCCTTTTGGAAGACCGGATATGGCTTATTTTAAATTTACCAATAAAATTATGAACGGCGAGCCGATTCAGATATATAACAAAGGCGATATGTACCGTGATTTTACTTATATAGATGATATAGTAAAAGGTATGGAGAACATCTTGTGCAATCCGCCTGCGAAAAACTCCAAAGGCTGTAGATACAAGATATATAATATAGGAAATAACAGACCTGAAAAATTGATGGATTTTATTGAGACTCTGGAAAAATGTCTTGGCAAGACTGCAGTCAAGGAATTTCTGCCAATGCAGCCGGGAGATGTATATCGTACTTATGCGGATGTTGACGATCTGATAAAAGATTTTGATTTCAGACCTAATACCCCGATAGAGGAAGGAATTGTCAAGTTTGTGGACTGGTATCGTGAGTATTACAAAAAGGCATGAATCGAAGGTCGTGAGAAAGGCGTGGTTATTAAAATGGAGAGCAATGAAAGAGAAATACCTGTATTGTATCTGGTGGTTCCCTGTTACAATGAGGAAGAAATAATAGAGAAAACTGCACAGGTAATGAGCGATAAGCTAAGAAGGCTCATAAATGAAGGGAAAATTAAATCCGGCAGCAAGGTCATGTTTGTCAATGACGGCAGCAGGGATAATACGCTTAAACTTTTGCATCAGATTTCAAAAACAGATGTTATTTTTTCGGTGATCAGTCTTGCAGGCAACTACGGGCACCAGAGTGCAATTCTTGCAGGTATGATGATGGCAAGAAAATATGCTGATATTGTAGTAACGATTGATGCCGACTTACAGCAGGATATCGAAGCTCTTGATAAATTCATAGATAGTTACATGAATGGCAGTGAGATAGTGTATGGTGTGCGCAATGACAGACACTCTGACGGATTTTTTAAGAAAAGTACCGCAACTGCATACTATAAACTTATGCACCTGCTTGGCAGTAATGTAATTACCAATCATGCGGATTATAGACTTATGTCCCAAAAGGCGCTGAATGCATTAGCCGAGTATCAGGAGACCAACCTGTTTCTGCGCGGACTGATTCCGACTATGGGTTTTCCGTCAGATGTGGTTTATTTTGATGTAAAAGAACGTGAGGCCGGCCATTCAAAGTATACGCTGAGTAAGATGCTGACGCTTGCAATGGATGGGATTACCTCTATGAGCGTCAGACCGCTTCGTATGATAGCCGGGCTTGGTTTTATCGTGAGCCTTTTCAGTATCGCCATGTGCATTTTCAGTCTGGTGGACTGGGCAGGAGGCAATACTGTGCCGGGTTATACCACAAGCATTATAGTATCCCTTATGATGGGCGGGATTACACTTTTTTCCCTCGGCATACTCGGCGAATATATAGGCAAAATATATATGGAAACCAAGAAACGCCCGCGCTATATCATAGATACTTTCGTATGGAAGGATGAAAAAGAAGATTCTTAATTAAATTTCTTTAATTCATCCACATCGTTTATTAGAACCTGCATAAAATACTTACAGCCTGATTCATTCAGGTGGTCGCAATCCGCAAAATAGGTCAGATTGTTATAAAATCGCTCATCATTAGAGTAATCATAATAACTGACACCTGTGTCAGTTGCAATTTGATGAACGGTTTCACTGAATTCATTTAGAAAGTCTTCCGAAACCAGGTCTCTGTAATATGAAGAAAAAGGTGTAGTAATCAACACCGGTGTGATTTCATGTTCCTTGCAGTAATTGATAATATCATACAATTCCGTTATTCTCTCCGGCAGGAAATATTCTTCTTTATTATCAAAGTGTCTGCTGTAGCGATCTCTGGCTCTGTTTGCAAACTCCTCTGTATTAACAGTCTGCTGACTTGTCTGGTCAACATCATTTGTATTCTGTTCATCCACCTGAGTGTTAATGTTTTCACTATTATTTGTTATGCTGCCGGGTTCGCTCTCAGCTGCATAAGCAATTAACGACAGTTTAAATCCCGGAAAAATTTTCAACATGTCCTCACCCGCAGACAAAATCGGAAAGCGGGTAGTAACAAGATCCACATAAGGATCATAATCAGGAATATTTTCCGGAGACAGAAAATGGTAATAGCGAATACTCATAGCCTGTGCTTCACTCCCATTAATTACTTCATTATTAAAAGAAAAATACGATATAGGAATAAACAATACACTTCCGGAAGACATATAGCTTCCGTATTCTTTCAAAATTGCATAATCATAATTAAAGCTCTGGCTTGTATTTGCAAAATTAAAACAGGCATAACCACGCTCTTCCAAAGCAGTATAGTCAAAATCATATGCGCCATGCGAACTTCCCAGATTGCCTATATCCACATGGTCATACAAATGCTCCAATGTAGTAAATTTGGCAATATCCAGATATTTATTGAAATCGATTCGCCGATAAGGTTTATTCAGGGCATAAATTATCAATACCGCTGAGGCGGGGATTAATATACATTTCAATATGAATCTTACTACATCGTAGACCTTTCTCATATAACTCCTCCAAATAAGTCAAATTCTAAAACCGGAAATATATAAACTCCGTCGCCACTCCCTTAGCGGAGAACAGTGCAATTACCACCAGCATCAGAACATATACCGGCCACCTTACAAAGAACTTAAGCTTCGAAAATTCTTTTATCACATCATACTTAAGCGAAAGCAGATCATACATAAACAGCACCAATACCGACAGGGCTAGGGCCCCAATTTTAACATAGGACATTTCGAGGCAAATGACCGCCGTCTTCAAATAATTATACGGACGTGAGGCATCCCAGAACAGCCGGGAAATTATCCATACGGCATCTTCTATGGTGTTGGCGCGGAAAAATATCCATGTAAAACATATCAATATAAAAGTGACCGGCAGCTGCCAGAAATGCTTCTTTCTTTCCGTCTTCCTGGGATAAATCAAAGTCTCTATAATCTGAAGCAGTCCATGAACCGCGCCCCATATTATATAAGTAAAAGCGCTGCCATGCCAGAAACCGCTTACCAGAAAAGTTATCAACAGATTCAAACAATTCCGCCACTTCGGAACCCGGTTGCCGCCCAGAGGAATATACACATAATCCCGAAACCAGGTAGAGAGCGAAATATGCCAACGACTCCAGAATTCTTTGATTGAAAAAGAAAAGTAAGGACTTTTGAAGTTCGTCATAAGCTCAATTCCAAACAGCTTTGCGCAGCCTATGGCAATATCTGAATACCCCGAAAAGTCGCAGTATATTTCAATTGCAAACATAACAGTTGTTATTATAAAAATAAGGCCCACATAAGAGTGCGCATGATTATAGACCTGATCTACCGTTGCCGCAAAGACATCGGCAATCACCAGCTTCTTAAAATAGCCCCAGGTCATAAGCTTAAGACCGTAAGTTACATTTTCATATACGAAAGGCCGTTCCTTTTTGTACTGAGGCAAAAGCGAATCGGCTCGTCCAATGGGTCCTGCGAGCAGCTGCGGGAAAAAGGAAACAAACAGTGCATAATAGCCAAAGTGCCGCTCTGCCTTTATTTTTCCCCTGTAAACATCTATCAGATACCCGATGGACTGGAAAAAATAAAAAGAAACTCCCGCGGGTAAAAGTATTGTCAGCGTGACGGGCTGCAGAGTCAGCCTGCCATTAGCGATTGCATTATTAAGCCGCGTTATCACCGGATTAGCTGTTTTAAAAAAGAGTAATATCAGTATAAGCGGCAGTATACCAAGCAGCAGACACCGCTTCTTCTGCCCGTCGGAGTGTGCCTTTTCCAGAGCGATGGCAAGAACATAAGTGAGCAGTGTAGTCAAAAAAAGCAATACGCCATACCATAAATGAATGTTCATATAAAACATATAACTGACCGCAAGAATGAGCCCCCACCTATATCTTTGAGGGCAGATATAGTATAAAATAAAAACAATGAACAAAAATATACCGAATGATATTGAATTGAAAAGCATAAAAAGCCTCCTAATACTTTAATAATTCAATAAGACTTTACACCCTAATTATAAAGGTTTTTTGTGTTAGGTGTAAAGCCTTATTCAATTATTAAGGTGCGGTTTAATTACTTTTTCATTGGAATAAACAATTCGGAATGTCTATTGACAAACCACATCAGAAATGATAATTTATTATTCAAAGAGAAGCAGTTTTTTACCATGGGGTTAGGTTACTAATCGTGAGTGGGGTACTTGCTTCTATTTTTATGTCTACCAAATCATACAGATACAGTTTTCCGTTTTCTGAATGATTGATAAGTAAACAGGCAGAATATAAATAATAATTCTCTGTTTTTGTTTCATTTTCATAA
>JAFLTH010000020.1 GCA_022510525.1 Lachnospiraceae bacterium
GTATTGAAAATGAACTTGAAATGCTTGAAAATAAAGAGTATGACAAGCTCAAAAAGAAACTAGAGTGTGATTTGAAAAGAGTCAGAGACAGTTTACAGGACTAATAATGAAACTGGTACACATAGACAAGGTGTAAAGCTTTTATTGAGTTATTAAGGCTATACACTTATACACTCATCCGAGGGATACAGTATATTAAGAAATTGTACAAGATGTCCGATATAGCTTATAGACTGTGTTTACGTCAAGCGGAAGGGGATTCCGTTAAAAAATTGCAGGGAGGCAGCTATAGAGATGATTAGGCTGCTTGATATTGATTAAATGAACATTCTGTGTGTATATGAAGAGTATGCACGCAGATTTTCGCGCTGATAAATGAGCTCACAGAAGCAACAAACACATGATACCCTGAAAAATGGATTAAGTGAAGGAAAATGCAATGAGAAAAATGCATCAACAGCAGGCAGTTGAATTCATAAAGCTGCTTGAACAAGCACATAGTGAGATTAAAAATTCTATTGAGAAGAAAGATTTTTCAGCAGCCCAGGGTCTGCTTGCGGACTGTCAGGAGGGAGCGATCCAGCTAGGTAATCTGATTGAAGCTACAGAGGGAGAGGGCTTTGTGACCATTTCCCTGCTGGAGGAGTACTGTGAGCTTGTCTACCAGTTTCATGAGAGTCTGGCCGGAGAAGAGGACGTTGCAGCCGGTAAGGTGTACAAGCTTCTGCGGAATCAAGCAATTAAGATTGGAAATAGTGTGAGGAATGATATCAAGATCCGCAAGGAGGTTGTATTTTTGCCCTATAAGGCATCCATGTGGGACAGTTTGGAGAGTGTCTGGAAAGCTGCTGACGAGGATCCGGACTGTGATGCTTATGTAATTCCCATTCCCTATTATGACAAGAATCCGGACGGTAGCTTCCGTGAGATGCACTATGAGGGGAATTTATATCCGAAGGATGTGCCAGTGACAGGGTATCAGGATTATGATTTTGCGGAGCGCAGGCCGGATATAATCTTTATCCATAATCCTTACGATGAATTTAATTATGTGACCAGTGTGCATCCGGACTTTTATTCCTATAAGTTAAAAGAATATACAGATAAGCTGGTATATATTCCTTACTATATTTTGGCTGAGCCAGACCTGGATAATAAAGATGATCTGGAAGGTATGGCACATTTTTGTATTGCATCGGCAGTGCAGCATGCAGACCGTGTCGTTGTGCAGTCGGAAGTGATGCGGGAGGCTTATATTAAAATCCTATCAGAAGCCTACGGTGAGGATACCAGGGCGCATTGGGCGAAAAAAATACTGGGAACCGGATCGCCAAAGGTGGACAAGGTATTAAATACCAGGAAAGAAGATTTGGATATTCCAGCGGAATGGCTGAAAATTATTCAGAAGCCGGACGGAAGCTGGAAAAAGATTATCCTATATAATACCAGTGTCACTGCGCTGTTAAAACATGACAATAAAATGCTGGAAAAAATGCGGTATGTGTTTCGCGTATTTAAAGAAAATCAGAATGAAGTGGCTTTGCTCTGGAGACCTCATCCGCTGATTCAAGCAACTATAGAGTCCATGCGGCCGAAGCTTTGGGTGGAGTATAGGAAGCTGCGGGAGCAGTACCGGGAAGAGGGCTGGGGAATTTATGACGACTCGGCGGATTTGGACAGGGCGATAGTAGTGAGTGATGGATATTATGGTGATCCGAGCAGTGTGGTTCAGCTATGCCAAAAGGTTGAAAGGCCTATTATGATGCAGAATGCAGATATTTTGGAATATTACAATTAGTAATCCTTAAACAATTTTGCAAAGTGTTCTTTCTTCTAAAATTTTCTAAAAAACTTTACATCGGTCTAAATTAATGTTATACTTATGTCGATAAATAAAACAGATGAAAATAGGAGTTGTAATATGCAAAACACAAAGCGTCCTGATGATGGAAAGGGACGGAGATTAGCTGTCATTGGTATCATAGCAGCAGTAATTATCATAATATTATTGGTGGTATGTATTGTTCTCTTGATTACCAGACCAGGCAGCTCATCGGAAAGCTCTGATGCATCTCAATCTGGATATCAAGCTGGATCTCAATCTGGCGATGCATCGTCGGTATTGGACAGAGGATTTGTAGACAATACCAATACAAATGATATTGTAACCGACATGGCTGAACAGGTGAAGGAAGGAATGTTTCATTGTTCAATGACTTTTGACTGGACTTTTGAGAATTCAAATTCCGTATCACCGAACGCATATGTGGCGAATGCTGAGGACAACAGATATACATTATATTTCGATGTATATGAAAAGGAGACGAACGAGCTGCTTTTTTCTTCACCGTTGTTGCCCGTGGGTTCCGAATTTAAGGAGGTCAAATTGGAAAAAGCGTTGGCCCCGGGTGATTACAAAGCAATTGTTATGTATACATTGGTGAATGAGGATTACGAAGAGGTGAGTTCGGCAGGTTTTACCATTACAATTTCTATTTTACACTAATTAATTTCATTTCAAGGAGGAAAGAAAATGAAACACAAAAACATGAAAAGGATCCTGGCAACTGCGCTGAGTGTAACAATGGTGATGGGCATGTCCGCAACAGCTTTTGCAGATGGCACATCAGTGGATGCCCCTATTTACAGCCTGAATGTTACGGATGTCATTGTTCCCACTACCTATAAGGTTGCGTTTAATCCGCAGGAATTACCGGTGAAAGTGGGAGACAGTTCTTCTTCAGATCAGATTCTTTCTCTGAATTATGGTATTGTCAACAGAAGCAGCAAGGATAAGGTTGTATCTGTAGCTCTTACGGTTACAGACAAGAACAATAAGGTTACTTTTGTGGATTCTGAGGAGGCTCTGGCAACGGCAGAGGCTGATGACTATGCTATTTATTTAGAAGCAGTTGCAGCAGAGACTGCTGCTTCGGTTCAGGTAGGAAGTGCTGCTGTTGGCAAAGATACTGCTGCCGCTGCACTTGGAGACGTTGCGATGACAGAATCAACTGATTCAAAGGTGGCGTTGTCTGCCGGTGAGAATGTGATTGGTTTCAAACTGGATAAAGCCACCTATAGTCCCAAAACTGGTTCGGATATTACTCTGGGCACATCAAACAATAACGATGTAAAGGATAGTTTTGAGATTTCCGCATTGGGTAGTAAGGGAGTAACGGCGTTTACTTTCAAGGGTGCGATGAGTGATAAGTCTGATTGGAGCAAGTTGACTCAAGGGATTACAATTGCTGCTGTTTATACTTTTGAGGATGTAGTAGGGGATGAAGCAGCGATTGGTAGTTCTGATACGATGATTCGGGTTGATATTGCGCCTACATTTGCAACAGGAATTAATGTAGGTTCGATTACCTATAATAAGGGTGCAGGAAATACAGCATTAAAGAAAATTGTATCTATTAAGTTGACAACTGCTGCAGGTAAATCATATGATGGATACAATGCTGTAGCAAATACATGGGCAGCAGCAAAAGATACTGGAAATGAAATTACCTTTGATGCAAAGTTCGTAAGTGCTTTCACTGCAAAAGCAACCGCAGAAGGTGTAATTACTTACCTTGATCAGCTGGATCAGCAGCATACAGCTACAATTACTGTAATAACGCTTGAGTCGGCTCCTACATTTACAATGGGAAGTAATGTAGGTGAGATTATCTATACTAAAGGCGCAGGCAGTTTAGCATTAAAGAAAATTGTAACTATTAAATTGACAAATAGTCAAGGTAAATCATATGATGGATATAATGCTTTAGCAAATACATGGGCTGCAGCAACGGATGATGGGAGTGTAATTACCTTTGATTCAAAATTCATGGCTTCTTTCACTACAAGTACAACAGCACCAGCTGTAATTACTTACATCGATCAACAGGATCAGGAGCAAACGATGTCAATTGATGTAAGGACAAAGTAATAAGATTATGAGCTGAAACACATTATAATAGACTGCCGCACTAATAATTTAGTGCGGCAGTTTTACGCGCGCCTAACTACGTGCATTCAAATGGGCGAAAGTTGCTAATATGACCGGAATTGCGAAGAAATATGAGATGTATAGCATGAAGCATTGTGATATTAGTGCATAATATATGGATAAAAATGCCACAGGAATTTATTAATGGCTTAATGTGAATGCTTGAAGCGAAAATAAAGAAAATTTGTGACAGAAATGCGTGGAAGAACTGGAGAAATCTCTGACAAAATTGGACAGATTTGGCATGCATTGACAGTGGCTGATCAATTAGGCATATTGCTTTTTGGCATGATTTATATTAAAATAGATTTAGCTATTTCGCGCTAATAAATTGTTTGAAAGATGCCGATATAACATAGTGTAAATCTTGTTAATAAAATGTAGCAGGGAAGCTGCAGCGGGATAAAAGTGAGGAAAGAGTCTTTTGTTGCTGATGCGGCGGTAAAAGGCTCCTTTTTCATACGAGAAAATATTACCGGAGGAATCCGCACTTGAAAAAAATAGATGATGTGGCTGTTTCAGTCATACTGCCTTCCTTAAATGTGGGGACGTATATTGATGCATGTTTAAAAAGTGTGGTAAGCCAGTCACTGAAAAAGATAGAAATTGTATGTGTGGACGCAGGCTCCACGGATGGCACTTTCGAGATACTAAAGAAATACGAACAGGGTGACAGCAGGATAAAAGTGCTGACATCACAAAAGAAAAGCTATGGCCATCAGGTAAATCTGGGAATGCAACAGGCGTTAGGAAAATATGTGGCCATTGTAGATACTGACGACATGATCCGGCAGGATATGTATGAAATCCTGTACCAGATAGCAGAGGATAATAATGCCGATTTTGTGAAGGCAAATTATGAAGAAATTTCAAAGAAAAAAGGCGATATTCGGATCGGAAGAACTGTCAGGATTCTGGAAGATGACAAATGCTATCACCGCCTGCTGAACATGGAGGAGAACCCGTTCTGCTTCCTGTCGCATATTACAGCTACATGGAGCGGTATTTATAAGCGGGAGTTTTTAGAAGAAAATCATATTTTGCATAATGAAACTCCCGGCGCTTCCTACCAGGATACGGGATTTTGGTTTCAGACTTATATGTTTGCGAAAAGGGCATATTTTGTAAACCAGCCGTTTTACCGATACAGAGTTGACAATCCCGGTTCGTCGGTAAACAGCAAAAGCAAGGTATACAGTATCTGTGATGAATTTGACTTTATCTTGCGGAGGATAAAGGAATGCGAGTTGACAGAGGCCTTTCAGGATATCTTTTGCTATGTCTTTTACAGAAAATATAAACGTAATTTGGAGCGCATTGCGAAAGAATACCATATTGTTTTTTTAAAACGTTTTTCTAAGGATTTCAAGGGACTTTTTCAAGAAGGACTGTTGCATACAGAAAAATGGACCTCGAACAGCAGAGAAGAAATAAAGGAAATTTTAGATGGTCCGGAAAGCTATTATGAAAAGATATTGCACCGGAGGACGCAGTTTCTGAACGAAGTCCAGCAGTCCGAACAGATTATTCTATATGGTTTCGGAAAAGTTGGGAAGCTTTTGTATGACAATATTGAGCGCAAGGACAAAATCGTTTCTTTTGCCGTTACTTCCTTACCGGGCGGTTCTGATAAGGAATCGGTGTCATACCAGGGTATTCCTGTCCGCGAACTGAAGGCATTGCAGGATTATTGCGAATCGGCATGTTTGGTCATTGCTGTGAAAACACCGGAATACGAGGCGACGATGGAGAAGGAAGCTGGGAAGTATGGATTTCGGAATGTTGCGAGAATGCCTTTTGGGATTTTTGATTTTGAATGAGGAGAAATGAGGATGGTGCCCAAGGTTTCCGTTGTGATGGCAGTATACAACGCCGCCCCATATTTAGAGCAGAGTCTTGAGAGTATTTTGAACCAAAGTCTTTATGAGATAGAAGTGATCTGCGTGGATGATGGTTCAACGGATAATTCTTTGGAATTATTAGAGTCATTTGCGGAAAAAGACACGAGAATTAAAGTCATTTCACAGACAAATCAAACAGCAGGAGCTGCCAGAAACAGAGGGATAGAAATTGCTTCGGGGGAATATCTGTCCATACTTGACGTTGATGATTTTTTTGAAAAAGATATGCTGAAAAACTGTTACGAAAAAGCCGAACGGGCGGACGCAGATGTTGTAGTGTACAGAAGTGACAGATTTGATATGAACAAGCAACAGTTCACGGAAAGTAATTGGACAATAAAGCGGGAATATCTGCCAGAAAAAGAAGTCTTTTCTCATAGGGATATGAGTAATATTTTCTACTGTTTTATTGGGTGGGCGTGGGATAAGCTGTTTCGTAGGAGTTTTATTGTCGAGAATGGAATTACTTTTCAGCAGCAAAGAAGTATAAATGATTTAGCCTTTGTATTTTGTGCGTTGTCAAAAGCCGAGAGAATAACCGTAATAAATGAGATTTTTGCCCATAAAAGGCATAATACCGAAAATGCTATTACAACAAATTATCATAAATCGGGAGATTGGCATTGTTTTTACCAGGCACTTATGGCTTTAAAACAACGATTGGAAATGTGGCAGATTTATGATGAATTGAGGATAGATTTTGTAAATTATGCCCTGTACTTCTCTTTTTGGAATTTAAAAAAGTTTGAAGGAATACGGGATTTTAATGTGTTTTATGAAACCCTGAAAAATCAATGGCTGCGAGAGCTGGATATCCTGAATAAAGGGGAAGAATTCTTTTTCGATAAAGAAGATTATTTGAAATTGACACAATTATTAAATATGGATGCAAAGCAGTATCTGTATTATCAATCATTAACCGGGAAAGACGGAACATATTTATTTCCGTTTGAGGCTGTTGAAAAAGGTGCAAAAATTGTCCTTTACGGTGCAGGAAATGTAGGACAAGCTTTTTATCGGCAGATAGTGTTTAGTTCTTTCTGCCATATTGTAGCATGGGTTGATTGTAACTACATGGACAAAGGAGAATGGGTGAGTAATCCAACGGCAATTTTTGAAGAATGTTTTGACTATTTAGTAGTTGCAATTAATGATTCATTCAACGCAGAGAAGATTATTCATAATCTGGTCCAACAAGGAGTCATGAGAAACAAAATAATTTGGAGAAAACCTGAAGTATGTATATAAATAAACAAATTTTGGATGAAGCCACAAGAGCGGATATATTAAAACCGCAAAATCTTACTGAAATAGATTTTAAAAAGGATACATGCTATACCGTTTTTGGCGCTGGAAAGGCGGGAAAAATAATCGCTTCTTATGTTATAAACGCGATAAATGAAAAAGTGATTTTTTGTGATAACAATACAGCAATCCAAGATGATGATTTGAATATTCCAATTTATCCTGTAGAAAAGGCAGCACAAATTCCAAATAATATATTTTTATTAGGATTTATGAACAATGATACCGAAAAGTTAAGATCTGCTCAAAGAGATTTAAAAGATAATGGAGTAAATGAGGATAATATTTTTGTTATTGATATGGCTTCGGGGATTATTGATGAGGCATATTCCTTAGAATTGCAAAAAGTAATGAACATGTTTAATACCATAAAAATACCAATAAAAAGGCAGTTACAAAGGATAGAAGAAATTTGCTTTGTTTCATATGGATTTAACGAGTCTAAGGAGAAAAATATTACTGGTGGCCCCAGTGGTGCGATATGTATGCAAAAACATCATTTAAGGGACTGTTATAAAGGAATTAAGTTATGCTATCCCTATTTTGATGATACTAAGGAACAACTATTGGCGGATAGATTTCCTCATATTACGGACGCTGTTATTAAAGCAAGACGCTTGGGACAGAAAAAACAAAATGCGATTTACATAGTGAACGATATATTCAGTGCCTTTGGATTATTTTTAGCTGGGGTTAATTACCTGTTGATTTTTCATGCGCAGGGTGATATAGTGCGAGAAATGGTGAGGTGGGGTACAAATTTATCAGAGCTGGAAAAAAAACTATTCCATGATGTAGAGATAACTACAGTGAGATACGCGAATAGGGTTCTATTTCCCAGTATAGGTGCGGAGAAATATTTTCGAGAGAGTTTTAGTGATGAGCTGGAATTTCGGACAGGCTTACCACTTTACAATACAATTAATGAAATTCCTACCATTGAGCCAATGGAGGGGATCGTAAGAGATGACTCATATATCACCTTTTTAAGTATAGGACAGATGACAGTTTTAAAAGGAATGGATCGGATTCCGGATTTTATAAAAGAATATGCAGATTATTCAGGAAAGAAGGTACGGTGGATATGTGTTGCAGACGGTGTTTTAAAGAATCAAGTGAGAAACCAAATGGAAGGTATTATGAAACAAAACAGACAGATTGATTTTGTTAATATAGACAGTAAGGTTTCTCATGGAAAAATTTTTTATTTAATGAACATATGTGATGTATATCTTATGCTTCACAGGGTGAGTATATTTGACTTTTCAACGCTGGAGGCAATGTATAATCGGAAGCCGATTATTTTGTCCAATATTTCTGGAAATGATGAATTTAATAAAGAAGACAATATCATGCTACTTGAGGATGACCACGATATGGAACGTGTTGGGCGATATATAGATAATCGGCTGTATTTTGGAAATTTGAATTACCAGGTATATCAAAAGTACTTTTCAGAAGAGCCATTTAAAACACGTTATTTTGCTTGCATGGATGAATTTATTCAAGATGTGGAGATCGGGTGAGATGGAAAGTATCTTGGCTAGTATTGTCATTCCTGTTTATAACAAAGGCCAATATTTGAAGGAATGCTTGGATAGTATACAAAGACAGACATATAAAAACTTGGAAATAATTTGTGTGGATGATGGCTCCACTGACAATTCTTATGAAATATGTTTAGAGTATACTCGGACAGATAAACGTTTTCGTATTATTAAGCAGAAGAATTCGGGCGCAGCAGCCGCTCGCAATAGAGGTTTGGATAATGCGCATGGGGAATATATAGTGTTTTTGGATGCGGATGATTCTTTTGACGAGAAGATGATAGAAAAGGCGTGCTTGGCTGCAACTGAGAACAACGCAGATGTTGTTGTATGGGGATACAATGAAGTGGGTATGGAATCGAATAATACTTCCGTTGTATGTAGAATTCCTAACTATGAAGTTGTTGATCATGATGAGGTAGATTTTGAGGTGATGGAATCTGCCCGTACTGTACCTTGGAATAAATTAGTGCGCAGGGAACTGTTGATAAGAAAAGCAATTCGCTTTCAAAATATACCGACAGAAAATGATGTGTTTTATTCCAATGCGGTCATATTGAGCGCTAGTAAGATTTTTTTTGTAAGAGAGGCGCTGGTAAATTACTCTCGTGGATTACAGGGAAGTATTTCAGTAAGCAGAACTTTGAAAAAAAGTCATGCATTGCTGGCATATGATCAAGTGTATCAGTTCATTAAAGAGAATGAAGAGAAATTTGTTGTTCCGTATATTGATAAAACTTTAGATTGGATTATGGGAAATATTATTAAAGAAAATAATTTTGTAAGAGTCAAGAGCATTAGTGAAAATTACAAAAAATGCAAGGCACTGAAAAACGCATTTCTTGAAAACGAAAATAATCCATCTATTAAATTCAGAAACAGAAATTTAATAAATTTGTTGAAGAGTATGGACTTAGTAAATTTACCATCAAATATATATATTTATTCAATGGGCATTTTGCAGCAAATAGTAGAAAATGCACATAGACACAACAAGAAAATAGCTTTGTGGGGGTGCGGTGTAAAAGGAAAAAAATTTATTGATGCAATGAAAGAGTGCGGTATACAGATTGACTATGTTGTTGATATGGATAAGTCTAAACAGGGAACCCTTTACAAATCATACCTGATTCATAACTATTTGGATATTCAGGATGTAATTCAAATTATTATAATACTGACCAGTTCTATTTTGGAGGAAATTTCAGAATTGTCCCAGAATAAAGAGATTATTGATTTTACAAAATTTTAAAGGAGAATGCCGATATGCGACATATTCCGGTGGTCTTTGCTACAGACAATAATTATAAGTTTTTCTTGATAACTCTGACTTCCTTGGTCTCTCATGCAGCGTCAGATACTTTTTATGATATTTATATACTTGTGGACAATGATTTTTTGGCTGAATCTGAACAAGAGATTAGAGAATATTTGAAAAACAAAAGTCATAATTGTGATTTGAAATTTATCAATGTAGGAAACATTTTTAATGATGTGACCATGCAGCTTAAAACTGTTACGAGGCCTACATTTTTCCGATTGCTGGCACCTCAATTATTGTCTGAAGATAGATGCATATATCTGGATACAGATGTTGTGGTTTTGGCTGATTTGCAAGAATTGTATGATTTTTCTTTAGCTGATAACTATGTTGCCGGAGTTAAGGCACCAGGATATATACTAATGTCTTTTAAAGAAGAATACTGCAAGCAAGCATTATTACCTGATTTGGATCAGTATATAAATGCAGGAGTCTTGCTGATGAATTTAGACAAAATGCGACAGGATGAAGTAGTCGTACAATTTTTAAATAGACTGCCAATGAATATGGAGTTCCAAGATCAAGACATTATTAATAGTGTGTGCTATGGGAAAATAAAGTTTTTGCAATTCAAATATAATGTGATGTCAAAGTATGCCCACTGGTCTGTAAAAGATTATAATGGAATCTATTCTGAGACAGAATTGCGCAGTGCATGGAATGAGCCGAAAATAATACATTATGCGGATAGATTTAAGCCTTGGAAAAACTTGAATTGCGCATTAGGTGAGTTTTGGTGGGATATATGTAAGAGGACTTCGTTGTGGGAATATTTTTATAATAATTTACAAAACGAATTTTTTTCCAAAGCAATATACCAGTCACCAGGTAGTACAATAACTACAAAAAAGGTTGCTAAATTATTTGATATTGCATTTGATCGGAAGTACGTGATTTATGGAGCGAAGGATAAAGCGAGAGATTTAGTTGCATATATGATTGAAAAAGAAATAAATATTGAATTTATAGTTGTTTCAGAAATGACGGATAATCCTTTGGAAATAGAGGGCATAAAAGTTATAGATCTACTAGAAGCACAAGACAAAATGTATGACAAAACAATATTAATTGCTACTAGAGAACGATTTCATACAGATATTATTTCAAATTTATTGAAGTACAAATATAAAGAGTGTATACCAATTTCAGACGAATGGAAAGCGAGTGAAAGCTAACAGGAGGATTGTAGGAGCTGGCTATGAAAGAGAATATTGATAATATCCGGTATTTGTTATCCGATGCCGTTTGGTACGAGGATGACCAAATTTGGGTATCAGCAATGGGATTTAACGGGTTATTCCGATATGATATAAATGACAATAAAACGGAGTTTATTGGGAGTTTTCCGAATGAGGAGAGATTTGAAAAAAGCTTACATGGCAAAGCAATTAGAGTACAAGACGAGATTTATTTTCTGCCTGACAGATCAAAATATGTACATGTTTATAATTTAGGTACAGGTGTGTTTTCATCCTACGATGTAAAAATGGAAGGTAGGATGAGATGTGGGAATGGTTTCTATTATGAGGGAAAGCTATATTTTATTTGCGGTGGATCTGAAATCGTATTTTGTTGTATTGATACATTAACGAAGAAGATAGATAAACATAAGATAGATATAGCGAATTATAAATATGGGATAAGTAAAGATATTGTTTTGTTGGGGGATAAAGTTTATTTTACCTGTCGGTATCCCAATGTTGTTGTGGAATATTCTTACAGGAATAACACATATAAAAAATATTTTGTAGGAAAAGAGCAGGATGGATTTTCAACGATCTGCCATGATGGAAATGTTTTTTGGCTTTCTGGGAAAAAGGGGATTGTACGATGGGATACATATTCATCAGAGGTAATTGATTTTAACATGTTTCCCAAAGGATTTGGTATGTGCATAGTTCCTAGCTCGGAATCGAAGCAAATAGAATTTGTACATGGTTTTAGTAGTAAATATTTTGAGGCAGAAGTACCATTTTGGTTTAGTGCATTTTTTGCTGGAAAGGTGTGGCTATTCCCGTTTAGAACTAATATGATTATTTGTGTTGACGTATTGACTAGAAGCGTCACGGAGTTCTACTTACAGGATGAGCAGGAAGACGAGGAATCTCTGCAGGCTAAATATAGGTATACTCACTGTCATTATTTAGGAGAAATGCAGAATAATAAGCTTGTTTTTTTCTCCACTAAATCAAAGAAAATTAGAGTAATTGAGCAGGAGAGTGAACCTGTTGTAAGAGAATTTGTTCTAAGATGTAAAGAACCAGAAGACATGATCTCATATTTAAATGGTGATAAAACTTATACATGTTATGAAGATGGGGAACTATATAACCTTGAGGATTTTTTGACTACAAAATTAGAAGGAAATATAGGTGATTCTTCTAATAAAAAAAGTGTTGGCATGTTAATTTATGAAACTATCAGGAGTGAAAGTAATGAAAGAAAATAGAAGGAAAAAATTTTTAATTATAGCAATCTTTGAATGTATTGTAATTATAATGCTTATAATCCTTTACCGCTGGAGCAAAAAAAAATATACGAGAGAAATAGAAGAAAAAGATGCCACAACTAAAAAAGACAGCTTGATTAAGGAGTCATTAACACAATGGGTTCGAATTGAGCATGAGAGAAAAAACATTGCCGCCTTATTAAATCAAATGGGCTATAGAAAGGTTGCTATCTATGGATATGGTTTTTTGGGAAAAGCATTGGAAAGGGTATTGCAAGGCGATGATACCGCGACATTATCCTGCGTCATTGATAAAAATGCTCATTTCAGGGAACATGGAGAAAAAATATTGCAACTCAAGGATGAGTTACCAGAACTTGATGTTATCATTGTCACCAGCCTTTTTTATTATGAGGAAATTAATGAAGAATTGAAAAATTTGGGAATACAAGCTGATATCATTTCCCTTGATGCGCTTTTATTTCAGTTATAAAATTTGAGAAACTCGTTTGAAAGTATTAATGTTATCAAGATCTAATGGAGAATTAAGAAAATGAAAAAGCATAAATTTAATATTCTGGTAACAATAAACACGCGATATGCAAATTATTTACAGGTCATGCTAACTTCATTGTTTATGAACAATCAAGCAAACTTTTGCGTATATTGTCTGTATGCCGATTTGAATGATGGAATCATGAGGCAATTAAGGGAGCATGTCCAGAAATATGGAAATGAAATTGTTTTTTTACCAGTTGATAGCTCGCTTTATCAAAATTTTCCTACCACAGAAAATCTGACGACAGAATGTTATTTTATCCTGTTGGCCCATCTCATGCTGCCGCAAGAGTTAGATAGAATTTTGTATTTGGATTCAGATTTGATCATAGACGATGAAATTGATGAATTATATCATACAGATTTTGAAGATCAATACATGGTAGTGTGTGGACAGTCTTATAAACTGATAGAAGGAAACTATTTTAAAATTGGCGCAAGGCCGGAGCGAGGAGAGTATTTTAATTCGGGTGTTATTTTGTTTAACTTACCTAAATTCCGGGGAAACGTGAATGAAGAAACCTATCTGGATGCTGTCGCAGAATTTGGGTACAATTTTATGATTGATCAGGGAATTTTGAATATTGTGTTCGCTGATAAGGTCAAATACATAGATACTTTAAAATATAATTTTAGGATTAGTATGTATGAAGATTATGTAAAAGACGGGAATAAAAAACTAAAAGAAAAACCAGTAATAATTCATTATGTCATGCGAGATTATTACAAGATCGGTCGCGTAAATAAGCCGTGGAATCTGACCATGAATGAATATGAATATTATTTTCTTCAGTTTGTTGGCATTATACCGCAGAGATATGAGTTCCGGGAAGCTGATGCAATGAATATTTGGATGCAAAACCGATGGTGGTATTATGCCAAACAGACCGGAATATATCCTATTTTAAAAGAACAATTGAAACAAAATAAGAAGCAAGTACTTTACCCGCTTATGAAGAGAGCTATAGGAGAAGTCAATACTTACCGAAAGAAAATAAATCTCTTTAGAAATATTACGAAGGGTATTTTTCCTGAAAATGTCAGTGATTTAAAAACAATAAAATATTGGGAATTAGAAAAGTACATAGACTCTCTGGAAGCAAACAAAGCAGTTGACACTATGAAGCATTTGTTTGATTTGAATTGTAGCATATTAAAGACAGAAAAGGTTATAAAAGTTGCATTTTTAGTGTATTCGTCAGCAGAGTGGCAGTGCGAAGAATTATATCGGATGCTTGAACAGGATAGTCGGTTTGAACCTGTAATTATACTATGTGGATACGCGCATGGAACACCGGAATCGAAAAGAGAGACTTATGTCAATACATGTGCATATTTCAGGGATTCAGAGCGGAAATATAATCTTGAATACGCAGGGTACTGCAACAGGAGTTATACAAATCCTGTATTTAACAAATTTCATATAATGGTTTATTTTTTACCATTTGATAATTTATATCCAACGGAAATAAATTGTTCCAATAGAAATATTACGCAGTTATTTATCCATATTCCATATGGGTTTTATATAGTAAACAAAGAAGATGCGTATTATAAAGATTCATATTATGATCAAACTATTTTTAAGATGTGCTGGTTTTATTTCTGCCCACTCAAATTAAATGCGAAACGGGGAGAATATATGGGAAGGTTGGGAGGGTATAACTGGAAAGTAAGTGGTCACCCAAAGATTGATGAGCTATTGCAGCATACATACAACTCCCGAAGTGATTTATGGAAAAACGAGCAGAAAAGCAAACTGAAATTGATTTGGGCTCCTCATTTCAATTTGAGTAAGGGAAAGAATGGGACATTTCATGAGAACTATAAATGGTTATATGAGTTTGCACGCACGCACCAGGAAATTTCCTGGATAGTCAGACCGCATCCCAGGATGGAATGGGGTGCACTGGAATACGGTGTCTTTAGTTCTAGTGCAGAATATAGGGAATATATGATGGCCTGGGATAACTTGCCCAATGCTTCTGTAGTAGAAGGTGGTGGGTATTATGATATATTTGATTCTTCTGATGCAATGATTTTGGATAGTCTCTCTTTTTTGGTGGAATATCAATTTACAGAGAAACCATTATTATTTTTATTGCCTAAAGAGCCAAGAAGATTAAATGATTTGGGAGAGAAATTGCTTTCCGTTTTATATAAAGTGAGAGGAAATGATTTTGTCGGGATTGAAAGATTCATTGACGATATGGTGGCTGGAAGGGATTTGCTGAAAAATGACAGAATTTCTTTTAAAAACAAAATGCTTCAGGAGGTTGAAACTGAAGGGTATAATGCAACAGAATCAATATATAAGATAATTAGTGACCAAATCGATGGGAAAGGTGAAAGAAAATATATAAATATAAATTCTATGACCCATTAGAAGTTACTATAGAGGAATTAAAACGTATACTGATATAATTATGAATTGTATTACCATGAGCCGATAGAAGTTGGAAGTCATGGCTACATATTTAAAAATAATGATTGAGGTAGGTATATTATGAGATTAAGGAGAGAAAAGATTGAAATAAACTATAAAGAAACTCAGCATTTTTTTCAAAAAAGGGCGCAGAAATATAATATGGAAAACCCTTATTCTGTAACAATGTATCAGGATAATAATCCTGAATTAGTGAAAGAAAGGAATAAGGTAGAAGTTTCAAGACTCCGTCCATTACTGCATTTGACTGCTGAATCGAGAGTTCTGGATGTGGCATGTGGAATTGGCAGATGGGCGGATGCAATATTGGAAGATATTGACGAGTACTGTGGAGTGGACTTTAGTAAGGAACTTATAGAAATAGCAAACAAACGAAATAACAGAAATAATTTTGCGTTCTATGAGGGGTCTATAAGTGAGATTGATAAAGTTCTTTTAGCAAATGGAAAGGGAAAATATAATACGGTATTAATGGTAGGAATTGTTATGTATTTAAATGACAATGATTTATTTAGCACCTTGAACGCTATTGAGAAAGTCTGTGAAGAACATACTGTTTTATGTGTGAGGGAACCAATAGGGATTTCTGAAAGGCTCACGTTAAAAGACTTTTATTCGGATGAATTACAGGATAATTATAATGCTATTTACCGCACAAGAGAAGAATTTAAAGAAGTTTTCGAAGCCACTTTATTTAAGAGGGGATTTTCTATTACCAAAGAGGGATTTGTATTTAATGAACCGTCACTAAATAACAGGAAGGAAACCTCTCAGTACTACTATATAATTGAGAGATAAATAATTGTTAATAAATTGGAGGATAAACTATGCAGGCGGTTATCTTAGCAGCAGGAATGGGAAAAAGATTAAAAGATTTAACATATGATAACACAAAATGTATGGTTAAGGTAAACAATGTTGCTCTTATAGATAGAATGCTTCATCAGTTGGAAAACCTTCACTTATCCAGAATAGTAATTGTAGTTGGATATAAAGGACAAAAACTTATAGACTATATTAATACATTAAATATTTCCACACCTATACTGTTTATTAATAATCCAATTTACAATAAAACGAATAACATATATTCTTTAATGCTTGCGAAAGACTATTTAATAAAAGAAGACACAATACTTTTGGAGTCGGATCTTATTTTTGAGGACAGTGTTCTTAAAATATTAATGGATGATCCTCGTGAGACTATTGCACTTGTTGATAAATATGAAAGCTGGATGGATGGAACTTGTGTAAAAATAAAAGAAGATGACAGTATTGAAGCATTTATACCGGGCAAAAAATTTGTTTTTGAAGATATTCCCGAATACTATAAGACAGTCAATATATATAAATTCAGCAGGCACTTTCTGATTACTCATTATGTTCCATTTTTGGAAGCATATTCTATGGCACTTGGAAATAATGAATATTATGAACAGGTTTTACGAGTTATTGCATTACTTGATGAACCGGAAATCAAAGTAAAGAAACTTGATGGGCAGCTATGGTATGAGATTGATGATATACAGGATCTGGATATTGCCGCTTCAATGTTTGCTACTGATGATGAAAAAGTGACTTTAATAAGTTCTCGGTATGGCGGATATTGGAGATATCCCAAGTTGGTTGATTTTTCTTATCCAACAAACCCTTGGTTTCCACCACAGAAATTAATGGATGAAATAAAAGCCAATTTTGAACCGCTTCTTATACATCAACCATCAAGTGTGGAGGTCAATAGTTTGTTGGCATCTAAAAATTTTGGAATTCAGCAAAAACATATTATGGTTGGGAATGACGTTGTGGAATTGATTAAATCTTTATTAGAGGAGATACGTGGAAAGATAGGTTATGTCCAATCTGCTTTTATGGAATATCCAAATTGTCATGACGACAGTAAAAGTGTAATATTTGTTCCTGATAATGCTGATTTTACATATACAGTTGATGATTTGACACAGTTTTTTGAAAGTAAAGATATAAATACCTTGATATTGACCAATCCTGACAATCTCAGTGGAAACTATGTCCCATATTCTGGAATAATGATTTTGGTCAACTGGGCTAAGAGCAGGAAAATAAACATAGTCATAGATGAGACCTTTACAGACTTTGCAGATACGTACGAGACAAATTCTTTGATGGTGGAGGATTTTCTTGCCTTATATGACAGACTGTATGTTGTAAAGAGCATATCTGAATCATACGGCGTACCTGGACTTAGGTTGGGTGTATTGGCGAGTTCGAATACAGAAACGATAACAAGATTAAAAAAATGTGTACCTATTTGGAATATTAATTCTGTTGCTGAATTTTATTTGCAGATTTATGAAAAGTATGAGAAGGATTACCGAATATCGCTGGAAAAAATTATACAGAGCAGAAAGCAAATGATGAAACTTCTGGAGAAAGTGCCATATCTTAGGGCAATGCCCACGCAGGCAAATTACATCTGCTGCGAAGTGCTGTATGGGATGAAAAGTAGCGAACTGGCAAAGCAACTGCTTGAAAAGGGTATATTGATCAAATGCTTTACATCAAAAATATCTAATGGAAGAGAGTACATAAAGGTAACTGTGAGGACGGAGAAAGAAAACGAACAGCTTATTGAAGCATTGATGGCTATGCAAGGAGGGATATCAAGACAGCAGGAGGAAGATGATGAAAGTGATTAAAACAGCCATCGTCTTCAGCACCAGCCTTGAGGTGATCAAAATGTGTCCGTTGATATTGGAGATGTAAAAGTATGAACGAATCGATTGCTGAGTGTATCTTACAGGACAACATCGGGAAATGTCAGTTCAGGTGATGGATTTTTTCGAGATTCGTGCGGATCGAATGGATTCACCCTATCCGGGGGTACCAAGGCAGGAGTAAAAAACTTTTCGTGGAACAAGCTGACGAGTTCCCTGTACAACCGCAATATGATTTTGTTATATCAGGAGGGGTGTTTGGTTATCTGGGTACAGAAGAAAAGACATAAGCAACGAGCCAGATTACGAAGAAAAATATAAAGATTTATCTAAGTTGTATCTTACAAAAAGTTTTTTGAAAAGTATAGCACCCCTAATAACTTAGGGCTGAACAGAATAGGAAGGAAAAAAATGACGCTTAAGAAAAAAAGAATAGGAATATTTGGTGCAGGTAACTTTGGTCAATATGTGTACGATGTAATGAAACACCACAGTAATAAAGAAATAATTTGCTTTCTGGATAATAATGCTGGTAATATATTAAGAGAAATTCCCGTTTGGTCTGTAAGTGAATTGAAAGTACATATGTTGGAAATTGACCAAATATGGTTGGCTGTAAAGAACTTTTATCAGATGGGTGACATTGTTTTACAACTGCATGATATTGGTGTTAAAGAAATTTGGATTATAAAACCCGATCTGTGGAATAAAAGGATGCTGGAGCAATCCATTTTTGAAATAGAAAACAGATATATGTATTATTTAGATATTTCAAAGAAAGCTGTTATTACGAAGCTAGAATTTGACGTATGTAATGTCTGTAACTTAAATTGCAGGGGATGTGGACATTTTGCTCCTATCTTTAAGGGAGAGTATGTTCGGGTTGAAGATTTTCAGAAACAGATGGATCTACTTTCACGGAGGTTTGCAAATGTATTTCGTTTTAGACTGATGGGAGGAGAACCATTTTTACACAAAGAATTTGATAAATTTATTAAGATTGCAAGGGAAAAGTTGCCATATACCCATTTGGAAATTGTGACTAATGGATTACTTTTAAAGAATGTGCCAGATTACATATGGCAAGCAATTATAGAGAATGAGGCAGTTTTAAATATTTCTCTATATCCGCCCACATTTAGGATAAAAGATGAAATAGTTGCAATGCTAGGTGAGAAGGGAATTGAATATAGCTTTGGCAGTGGTCTTGAGCAATATAATGAAGATGGGATTATTGAAGAATTTCATAAATGTTTTACAGAAAACAAAACTCACAATCCTATAATAGCGTTCCGTCATTGTATGTTTAAAAGTTGTCATTATTTGCGGGATGGAAAAATATCAAAGTGTTCATATCCATTGCTCTCTTATAGTATTAATGACTATTATCAAAAAAAATATATTGTTGAAGAGGCAGATTATGTGGATTTGGAAGATACAAAAATTCTCCCTTGGGATATGGTGCGCAGACTTCGTGCAGCAACACCTTTTTGTGCGTATTGTATAGAGGATGCTCCTGTGAGATTTTCCTGGCAAACAGGGGGAGATTACCGTTTTGAAGACTATATTATAGAAGAGGGGGAAGAGAAATGAACTTGACAGAATTCTTGAATCAGACCATATGGGGGGGCTTGAAATGGCAGTTGGCCCTGGAGAAAAGACTAGAGGATCCCAAATATTTAGAATCATATGGGTACAAGGTATATTCCCAAAATGATGAAGATGGAATAATACATGAGATATTTGAACGTATTGGTGTGACCAATAAAACATTTATAGAATTTGGGGTTGATAAAGGGATTGAATGTAACTGCCATTCATTGTTGCTGCAGGGGTGGAAGGGATTATGGATTGAAGGAAGAGCGCAGGCCTATGATCAGATATTAAGGCGATTTGCACCGGCTATACGACAAAAAAAATTAGATGTAATCAATAAATATGTTACTGTAGATAATATAAATGAAATATTAAGAGACTATGGAGAAGAAGAGCCAGATATTTTAAGTATTGATGTAGATGGTAATGATTGGCATATATGGAATGCCATAAACGGAATAAATCCAAGGTTGGTGATTATAGAATACCAAGGGAAATTTCCGCCGGAAATTGATTGGAAAATGGCATACAATAAAGACCACATTTGGGATAGATCTGATCGGAGTGGGGCATCGCTAAAAGCGATGGAGAAGTTGGGTACCCAAAAGGGATATCAATTAGTGGGAACTAATATTACGGGCGCAAATGCTTTTTTTGTAAGATCAGATTTAACCAAAGATTTATTTAGCCTGCCTGCAACCGCAGAAAACCTGTACAATCCTACGCGGTTAAATGTTGGAATACATCGCAATGGACATCTGGCATTAAATTATGTTGGTCAAGATATAGAAGGGATGGTAGGAGTATTTGAGTATTATCCTGATTGGAATTGCTTGTCTTCTTTTGGCTTTTGGAAAGTGGAGGTTTTGGATGGATTTAGAAGAAATATAATAAGAGAATTAGAGGCGAAACTGTTTATACGTTTTATGCCGTCTGCGGCAAATTATATACAAGTACATTATAATGTAAATGTGCCATTGGCAATGTTGGAGGGCCCTTTGACCATAAAATTTGATGTGGGAGGTTTGGTAGAATCGAATTTCACCATCACTGAACAAAAGGGCTTGCTGACAATTCCTATTGGCGGAGTGAGGTTTGAAGAGGAGATTATTCCTGTACTAATCAGGACTAACAAATTGTGGGTCCCCGATTTGATGATACATAATCATGATGCACGGTTACAGGGAATTGCCATTGATAAAATTGAGTATATAGAGGATGGAAAGGAAGTCTGATAGATAAGATTACAATATTTACATTAAAAAGCCTATCAAAAAGGATTTTTATGAGGAATACGAGGAGGACATTGGGGATATGCTTAATAACTCTCAAAATGATAGTCATAAAGACAATAATTCCAATGTTGCAATTTTAGGTCGTTATAACAACGCAAATCTTGGAGGAAAACTTACAGTTTTATCCACATACTCTACTGTAACGGAGCTTGGGTTTAATGCAACGATTCTAAGGCTTAAAGAGCATGATGACAATCCGGAACTTATATATAACAAACTCTGTAAATTTACGAAGGATTGTGTAAATAACCCTGAGCCGCCATCAAGCTGGAATAATTATTTTGACAATTTTTTGCTATGTTCGGATTGGACATTTAGTAAGACATGGTTTCTCCCGTTAAATATACGCCTTTTTGATTGGGTAAAAGACGGTAAGAATATCATCAGCTTCGCCGCAAGCTTCGGAACTGCAACAGGCGGCTATTTAGAGTCAGATTATCCCTTGTTGGCAAAACAGTTGAACCGTTTTACATCATTATCAATAAGAGAGCAAACAGGCGTAGAAATGTGCAAAAAAATCGGGGCTGTTCATGCCGAGCAGGTGGCTGATCCTGTTTTTTCTCAAAGAAAGGATTTTTATTTAAATATAGCTAACCTTTCAGTTCATAAAACTGTAGGGTATAGATATGCTGCGGTATATTTGCTCGATATGAATGCCGAAGCGATTAAGATCGCAATAAAAACGGCAAAAAGAGCAAATTTAATTCCTTTTTTTGTTATTGCATTCAAAGATCGCGAATTGGTTCACTTAGTACAAGATTATGACTATGCGTCGGTCGGTCAAGACGGCGTATCGGATTGGCTTTATTATTTGAATAATGCAGATTACATAATTACAAATTCTTTTCACGGTTTGTGTATGTCATACATTTTTGGAAAAAATTTTTCAGTGATTGATCGAAAGGGTTTTCCAAACGTGAGGGTGAAGTCTATTCTCACTCAATTTGGCACAGAAAACAAATTTATTTTAACCGAGGAGGATATCTCAACCTCTGTTGAAAGCGCTATAAATATGCCTTATGTCAATTTACAACTTGACGAAATGTACAAAAAAACACGGGAATTTGTTATTAATGCACTAAATAATAAAAAAAATGATAACAAAAAGGTCACATGTACCGATTTACTGTCTCGTGATTTATGTACAGGCTGTTTTGCTTGTGTGTACTCATGTCCCAAGAACTGTATTGTCCCTGATAGTGATAAGAAAAGCGGTTTTATATATCCGCAGATAAAGAGAGAGGACTGCATTAACTGCGGATTATGCGCAAAAGTTTGTCCGATATTGCAAAACAAGAAACCTGAGAAGGAAAACACTTACGTTTACTGTGGATACAGCCTTAACAAAGAAATACGTTACAAATCCACAAGCGGGGGGTTTTTCACTGAGTTGGCGCTAAGCTTGTTGGAAAAAGGCAATACTGTTGTATTCGGTGCAGCTTATGAAACCCCATTTAAAGTATGCCATATTGAGATTACCTCTCCCGAGGATCTTCCGAAAATCAGACAATCCAAATATGTTCAAAGTGAAATATGTGGCGCATACCCCAAAATTGAAAATCATCTGAACATGGGTAGAACCGTAATGTTTTGCGGCACACCCTGTCAATGCGCAGCAGTAAAGCAGTACATGGAGTTAAAAAGAATAAATACGGAAAAATTATATCTTGTTGATTTTATTTGTCATTCTGTAAACAGTCCATATGCTTATTCTGCTTATCTTCATGATATTGAACATCAATACGGAAAAACAATAAAACAGGTATGGTTTAAAAACAAGGAGAAAAGCTGGAAGCAGTTCTCTACACGCATAGATTTCAACAATTCCGATAATTATTATTTGAAGGATCGATATGAGGATAGCTTTTACAAAGGATTTTTAAAATATCATCTTTTCTCTAGACCAAGCTGCATGGATTGTCAATTTAAAGGAATGGAACGGATAAGCGATATCACCCTTGCAGACGCATGGGGAATAAATATGCAAAGCGGCGATGACTGTCATGGTATCAGCACCGCAATATTACATTCCGAAAAGGGAAAAGAATTATTCGATTCTATAGAGAACAAAATATATTGTGAAGAAAAAACGATGGATATGGTAACGAAAGGAAATGTGAATTTGAATAATTCCGTAAAGCCCGGACAGTTTTCGGATTATTTTTATCAGAGATTGGCTCAGAAGATTCCGTTTTCACAGATAATAGAAGAAATTGATTCCGGAAATTTAGCTAATGGAAGCACCGACTCAGACACCATGGTGCAGAATCCCTATCCGAATGTTGTTGTGAACGGTGCAATTATAAGAGCACACCCTACCGCACAAATTATAGTTCAAAACGGTGGCGAGCTTATTCTTAACTATGGCTGTTTCCCCTGCAGTAACGCCGAGTGCTTTATAGATTTACGGGAAGGTGCTAAGCTGCTTGTCAACGGGACTTATAAGATTTACTATAGCTGTCGTATCGTTGTTCATAAAAATGCAACACTTATTTTGGGAAACGGATATATGAATACCGGCACAAAGGTAATCAGCCAAAAAAGTATTACAATAGGAGACGCATATATTGGTCCCGATTGTTATATTATTGATAGCGACTATCACAGGATATTGGATAAGGAAGGAAATGTGATAAACCCTCCTGCTCCCGTGAAATTTGACGGTCATGTATGGCTCGGACAAAACGTAACCATTTTAAAGGGAGTTACAATCGGAAAGGGTTCTTGTATAGGCGCTAAAAGTCTTGTTACAAAGGATATTCCTCCAAACTGTCTTGCGGCGGGAAATCCGGCTAGGATCATAAAATCGGAAATCTGTTGGGAATAATCTGAAAGTAAGTTATACAAACAAAAGGAGGTATTTTTAATGAACTATAAACTAAGAGTATCAAGGGTTTTAGTAACAGGAGGAGGTTCGGGAATAGGACTTGCCATTACTAAGGCACTGCTGGGCGAAGGCTGTCATGTGTGTATCTGCGGCAGAAGCATCGAAAAACTGAACAAGGCAAAGGAAGAAATAGGAAGCGAACGACTTTCCGTAATGCAGTGGGATATCCGTGATGTTTCGATTATCAGAGAGAAAATCAACGAAGCGGCGGCACTTACAGGGGGGTATTTAGATGGACTGGTAAATAATGCAGGGGTGTTTTTGCCTCACAACGATTGGAAACCGTGGAATGAAACAAGCGAGCAATGGGATAGTGTATGGGACACAAATTTAAAAGCTCCCATGTTTCTTATAAGACAGTTTTCTACTTACCTCCATCAAAATAATCTTAAAGGAAATATTTTGTGTATTTCATCAATTGAATCGTTACGTTATGAGGTGTTGGGAAGCTATACTGGCAGCAAGTACGCATACTCCAGAATGATACGAAGTCACGCAAAACAGGTTTTAAATCTAGGAATTGTAATAAATGGAATAAATCCTGGTGTTACAGTATCGGATATTCACCCGTCACCAATCTATAATGGTTGTGAAATAAAAAGAGCAATTAAGGCTGAAGAAATTGCCGAATGTGCACTTTTTATGATGTCCGAGCAAGCGGCGATCTGCTGTGGCGCTATGCTGAATGCTGACGGAGGATATTATAATGCAATTTGATATGCATTCTTATCAGGCAATAATGCAAAATGTTTTTTCTGCAAACAAAGACATGAATGTGATTGGGGTACATGTACGTCGGCTTATTTCTAATGTGTCTTCCGAAAAGTATATAGGTTGTGTGTATTGCAAAAATCAACATGGTGAAGAAGTGTGTGTTAATATAAATAATTCTGCGTCTCAAACTATGTTGTATTATCCTGAAACACAAAAGACAGAATTTATTGGAAGTCTTCCCAATTTGAAATTTTCCTACACCTGTGGTGCTTATTATGAGAAAAACGGATATGCGTATGGATTTCCGAGAAACTCCAATAAACTGCTTAGAATCAATATAAACGAAAAGACGGTTGAAGAAATAGATATAGGTCTGGATCATTTTAAAATTGCTGATAAAGAAATTTTATATGGGCATCATTACGGCGGAGCTTTGATCAATGACAAAATAATACTGCCTCCAAGAGTAGGCGCAAATTATATCTTATGTATAGATTTAAACAACTACACTTGTAAAAAAATTTTTAGTCCGGTTTTGGAAACTAACAGGTTTAACGGAGCAATTCTTCACCCTAATGGCAATATTTATTTTATGCCATCCAATAAATCATCTGTAATAGAATTTGATCCGCTGACTGAAAATGTAGGAATAATCGGCCAGCCCGTTCCTGTAAATTTATTTGGCGGAACAGTTTACTTAGATGGCTGTATTTACAGTTTTTCTCAGAAGGAGGGATTGTATCGAATTGATATAGCCAATTCCAAAACCGAGCTTGTAACAGACAAAGCGGGAGATACTCCAATAGGCGGCTGTTACGGAACAATTACTCATTTTAATGGTAAAATATACGGGATACCCGGAAATTTCAGTAACTTATGTGAATATGATCCTGTCACCGAAAAAGCGCGCATATATTGTACCTTTGACGATGGAAGATTTAATAAAGATAAGTGGGCAGGAGGTCAGCTACTTACCAACGGAAATATTTATATGGTTCCGGCATTTGGGAGATTTGTGGCAGAAATAGTATTTGACGGTGAGCCGGTTATTTCTGAAGAAATGCGTGGACTGATTTTTTCTGGTAAGTTTAAAGGTATGTGAATTTTGTAAGGATGCTGTTGTTGATTTCAAGAATCACGCCGCATCGGAATATAGGACGGATTTGAATATTTAGAGGAGAGATGATTGATGGAGTATATCGTTGTTCAGGCGGGAGGGAAAGGAACCAGACTTCAATATCTGACAGAGAATAAGCCAAAGGCTTTAGTGCCAATAGATAACCTTCCGATGTTGTTTCATCTGTTTAGAAAATATCCGGATAAGAGATTTGTGATCATTGCAGATTATAAAAAGGCGGTAATGAGAGAATATCTAGACGTGTTTGCTGATGTGAAGTATAATATAGTGGATGCACTAGGAACAGGTACCTGCTCTGGCATAAAACAGGCGATCGATTTGATTCCGGATAAAGAACCTTTTATGCTGGTATGGTCTGACCTGATTCTGCCGACAGATTTAATGCTTCCGGAGGGCTATGAAGATAATACGGGTGATCCGTCAAAGGATTATGTGGGTTTATCTCAAACATTTCCGTGCAGATGGAAATATGAAAACGGGCAATTTTCTGAAGAAAGATCTGTCGAATGTGGCGTAGCAGGATTCTTTCTTTTTACAGATAAAGCAAAGATCGAGGATGTGCCTGAGAGCGGTGAGCTTGTCAGATGGATGCAGTCAAAGGGAAAGAACTATGAAACGGTTGGACTTGCTGGCACCAGAGAATTTGGCCTGCTGGAAGAATACGAGAAATTAGAAACTGCAAAGTGCAGACCCTTTAACAGGATAACGATAGACGGTGACATCCTGATAAAAGAATCAGTAGACACTCAGGGAGAAAAGCTGGCAAAGAGAGAATGTGCCTGGTACGAAAAGGCAAAGGATCTTGGAATAGGGATACTGCCGAAGATATATACCACGGACCCTTTGAAGATGGAGTACATCCAAGGCCGAAATATATATGAATGCGACTTGGGATATGAGCAGAAGCTGTATATCCTGAAAAGCCTGGTGTCATCCTTGGACAAACTTCATGAAGCGGAGAAGGTGCCAGCAGATTCCTTCAGTGTAAAGGAAGCGTATTTTAACAAGACCTTCGACAGATTGGCTAAAATACAGGATTTGATTCCCTTTGGCAGAGATCATTACATAACTGTCAATGGCAGGAAGTGCCGTAATGTTTATTACCACAAAAGAGAACTGGAGAGAGCGTTGGACAAGCTGGTCCTTACTTGTAAGGAATTCTCTTTTATTCATGGTGACTGTACCTTTTCTAATATGATGGTGAGAGAAAGCGGAGAACCGGTTTTGATAGATCCGAGGGGTTACTTTGGATATTCAGAGCTTTACGGAGATGTGAGATATGACTGGGCAAAGATCTATTACTCGATAGCAGGCAATTATGACCAGTTTAATCTGGGAAGGTTCAGGCTACATATTGGGGAGGATCCTGAGACAGGAGTGAAGCTTGAAATAGAATCTAATCACTGGGAAACTCTGGCGGATGAATTTATAAAGATGACAGGGTCAAACGAGCAGGAAATAAAGCTGTTACACGCAGTTATCTGGTTATCACTTACCACATATGCGTGGCAGGATTATGACTCCATATGTGGAGCGTTTTACAACGGACTTTATTATTTGGAGGATTTTGTAGATGACTACCTATTTTGAACGGCAGTTGAAGGAGTTTGAACATTCTATTCATTCTATGGATATGACAATGTTTGAAAGATGGGTGGATGAAGGAGTTAGAACGCTTCAATCCGGCAATAAAATCATTGCTTCAGGATTGGGTAAAAATGTACCGGTATGTGAGAAGTTTGTTGGGTCGATGCAATCGATGGGGCTTGATGCATATTATCTTAATACAAATTCTGCTGTTCATGGAGATATGGGCGTAGTTAAAGATGGAGATATGGTCATTATCCTTACGAAGAGTGGAGAAACCGAAGAATCAATATACCTTTCCAGATTGTTGGAAAAAAGGAAAATAAATAAATGGTTGCTTACTTTTGAAAGAGAAAGTACATTAACTAGAGAAATACCCAATAGTATTGTGCTTGACCTTATGCATGAAGGTGATATGTGGAACATCATGCCTAACAATTCTACCACAATTAATTTGATTGTCTTGCAAGGACTGGCTATGAAGATTGCAAGTAGTATGGAATTGACACTGGAAGATTTTAAGAGAAACCATCCTGGTGGTGCGATAGGAAAAATGAATAATATTACAAAAAGTTATAGATAGGGATGAATGATTTGGATTGTAAGAGAGGGATGAACCGATGGATCAACCTATAGACTTGGTCCTCCCATGGGTGGATTCAAATGATCCCGAATGGAGAGAACAAAAAAATTTTTATGAAAGTCAGCAAGCTATAATAAAAGAAGGAAATTCTGAGATACGGTATCAAAATTGGGATAATCTCCAGTATGTCTTTCGAGGAATTGAGAAATTTATGCCTTGGGTGAACAGAGTATTTTTTGTTACATGCGGCCAAAAACCGGATTGGCTGAATGAAAAATGTGAAAAATTAGTGTTGATTGATCATTCAGATTATATACCCCCAAAATATTTGCCGACATTTAATTCCAATGTCATTGAAATGAATTATTTTAGAATTCCGGAATTAAGCGAAAACTTTATATTATTTAATGATGATCTGTTTCCTGTTAGTCCAATTGAAGAAGAATACTATTTTTTGAATGATAAGCCTTGCGCCGAAGCAATTGAAACTCATTTTACATTAAAAGGCGAAATGAATATACAGATGTTATATTCGGCAATCAACAATATGGTGTTGATAAATAAATATTTTGACAAGAAAAAAGTATTAAAAGAAAATTGGGAAAAATGGTTAAGTCCTGTCTATGGGGAAAGAGTGAAACAGAATATCGAATTATTGTATTGGCAGAATTTTGAATCCTTTGTGTATCCCCACGAGGCAAAACCCATTAAAAAATCAATTTTAGCTGAAATTTGGAATAAAGAATATGATTTGATGGATAAATTTTCTTGTAATAAATTTCGATCATATTCGGACTTTACACAACAATTGATTACAATATGGCAGATTTGTTCAGGTGAATTTGTTCCCCATAAGTTTAAAGGTAAGTTTTTTGAAACGGATTTAGATAATTGCTATGAAATTGCAGATATCATAAAGGCACAGAAAGTACCGATTCTCAGTTTGAATGAAAGTACAGTAACTGATTTTGAAGAAGTAAAAAATGTTATTACTTCTGCCCTGGACAGCATATTACCGGATAGGTCAATGTTTGAATACGAGGATGAATATGGATGTAACAGAAAAACAAATACTTGAGAGATTGGATCGTATCATACACGATTATAATAGAGTGATCATTATAAAAAAGAATAGTGACAGTCAATATTTAATCTCGAAACTTTCAAGGAAAATTCGGGAAGACAACGGAAATGTTTTGATTGTCACTAATGATATTTTTGTTGAAGATGTCTGCGTGAATGTTGTAACAGATCCTGAAATAGAACTATATTGCAAACTGTATTTTACATATGAATTTTCAGACCGTTTTACGGTCATAACTGGCAGTGGTCAATATCCTAGTCTGTTCAATTATCTTTCTACCGGCATTTTAACGGAAGAGGAAATTTTGGAAGCGATTTTGCAGTAGAAAGGGATGAAAATTAATGGACAAGCAGCATTATGAGGAAATGGTCTCGACTCTTTCTGATTTGGAGCAAGAGGGGAAAATCCAAGGGAAAAGCATATATTTGTTCGGTCACTGCAACGCTACGGAAGAACTTGCAGATTTACTTATATCGCGGGGATATCATCCAGTGGCGATTTTGGATAATAACAGGAATAAGCATGGAAATGATTATAAAGGAATTTCAATAGTCCCGCCGTCAGATATTTTGTCAAAGCAGCAGGAGGAAACATTGGTTTGTATCGCTGCCAGAGCTTATGCCGCCATGTCTGACCAGCTAAAGAGGTTGGGATATAAAGGACAGGTCAAGAAACTGGTGGATTATAATAGTTATGCTGACTATTCGCTTTCTGATGAAACAATTGCAAGAATGAGAGCAAGAGCTGCACGCGGGATGAAGGCGCTGGATTCGGTTACAGAAAAATATCCGGGCTATTTCAGAATCCTTTGCCCGTTCCAGGCTCTTGGTGATATCTATTTTATGATGTCATACCTGCCATATTTTCTAGAGAAGCGTAAAAAAAAGAAATGTGTGATCTGTGTCATAGGTAATGCTTGTAGTCAGGTGGTAAAGTTATATTTCAACAATGGAAACGGTAATGTCAAGGCGCTGGTGGGAAACTTTCAATATGCGGTTGAGATTTTTTCGCAGAAAGATATAGATGAACTGATCCAGGCAGCGATCTACACGCGGGACCAGGAGAGCTATATAGCTCATCAGGACAGACCATATGTGAATGATCTATTTAAGGCTCTTTATAGAAAAAAGATCCCGCTGGAGCAGATTTATTGCTGCGGTGTGTTTGGACTGCCGAAAGATACGGCCCCGGTTTTGCCAACGGATTTTGCAGAATATGAGGAGCTGGAGATCATCCCAAAAAATAATGCAGTCATCTTGTCTCCATATGCCAAATCAGTTACAGCTTTACCGATAGAGATTTGGAATGATGTGGTTTCTTATTACAAGAATCTTGGAAAAGCATGTTTTACAAATGTAGTTGGTGATGAGAAACCCTTAGAGGGAACAATTGCAATTAGCCCTAAAATAAATGAAATTCGGTCGGTTGTTGAGAGAGCAGGATGTTTTGTGGGGATAAGAAGTGGAATGTGTGATGTGCTCAGAACAGCGGATGCTGAAAAAACAGCGTTATTCCCTGATTATAACTATTGCGATACCCAGTGGAAGTCCATAAATATGTATTATATGGATGGTTGGAACAATATTGTGGTTAAGGACGGTTTCAGATGGGAGGATGCAATATGTCTGAATTAGTATTATCTACATTGCCAAAGACATGGGTATTTGACCTTGATGGAACGCTGCTGAAACACAATGGGTATAAGATTGACGGCAGGGATACAGTTCTTCCCGGTGTATTGGAGTATATGAGCACTATCCCTGCTGAGGATAAAATAGTCATATTTACATCCAGGACAGATGGGTATAAACAGATGACTTTAGATTTCCTTGCAGAGCAGGGGATAAAGTATGATGAAATCCTTTTTAACATGCCGATGGGGGAGAGAATCCTGGTAAATGACAGAAAACCGTCAGGATTGGATATGTCTGTGGTAATCAATCTTAACAGAGATGAATTTGATCTGCCTGAAATTATTAGGCAGATGTAATAAAGAAATCTTAAGCGGTCTGAAAAGCATTAGGAATCGGAATGATTTCCTGTTTGAGTGAGAAAAACTGCGCGTTTTTAAGGAGGAATGAGTATGAACAATAGTCTATTATCGGAGTATATTGACGGCGAACATAAAAACTTCTTTAATGTAGAGAAAGAATTTTTTTTAATTGATAACAATAATTTGACAGATATCCACTCACGATTATATGGATTCTCAGTCCAAGATAGTGGTATTTATGAAAATGAAAATCTTACGCAGGGAGCGGTTGCTCAAATGGAGGGTTGTGGTTGTTATGTATATGTTGATGTGAAAGATGATGAAATTATAATTAAGCAAGATTTTAACGGAAGTTGGGGGATTTATTTTTTCCAATATGAGGATTATTTTGCAATCAGTAATTCTTTTTTTAGATTATTAGACCATATTAAAAAGGAATATCCTATCTCCTTAGATAGAGATTATTGCAATCACATTATTGTTGATAACCTTGCCAGTCTTACCTGCTCGGAAACCCCTGTAAAAGAAATAAAACTCATTGCCAAAAATGCCGTTATTAAAATTGATATTTTGAAAAAGCAGTTATATTTTGATTATATCGACTATAAAGAAGACAGTTTCTCACTAAACTCAGAAGAAGGACTAGCCGTTCTGGATCATTGGTTTGAACGATGGACTACTCTTTTTAAAAAGTTAAAGGAAAAAACCGGGAATATAATGGCTACACTTTCAGGTGGTTTTGACAGTAGAATAACTTTTCTTTTATTGTTGTGTTCAGGAATTGACTTGAATGAAATATGTGTACATTCCATTGACAGTAATTTAAAAACCTACGCGGAAGACTATAAAATTGCAACCTCAATTGCAGAATATTATGGCTTTAAGCTTAATTGTTTCAATTTTTCCAGTAGTGCTATACACTACAGTCTTCAGGACGTTATCAATATAGTATTTTACACTAAAATGGGATTTCATAAAGAAATGTATTTTAAATTGAATAAATTAGAAGAGAAAAGATATGTGATTGCTGGTGCTGGAGGGGAGTCTGTCAGAGCGCATTGGGATGTGCCGGCAGATAAATTTATTCAGGATCATGTTAATCGAGCCAATCGATATTCTTCAAATCTTGCCAAGGAAATGGGGGATTCAATTGATAAACTGTTAGGTGAGGCTTATGAAATTATTGAAAATAATTTTCATATTAATGATGAAAATTCAATACAATATCCACTTTATATTCATAGGGAAAACAGATGCAGAAGTCATTTTGGCAAAGGGGCGGTAGAAGGCTATTTTGCTAATAAATATACCCTTCAGCCTTTAATAGATCCTGATTTAAGAAGAATTCGGTTATACGAACCCGAATGCCGAGATAACAATCTATTAATGGCAATGATTTATGTTAGATATTGTCCTAAACTTCTCGAATTCGAATTTGAAGGGAATCGGAGTATTTCAAAAGATACAATAGCGTTTGCAAATCAGATAAACAATAAATTTCCGTATTCCCCTCTTAAAGATGTGATACCTTCGGATGAGAATTTTAGTGTTATCACCAAGGACTCTAAAGTATCAGAATTATTAGAGAAGAATAACCTGTTAATAACTGCAGAAATGGTACGAAATTACCTTAAAGGAGCGTTTGATTCCGTTGGCTTTAGAAAACTTTTTGCAATGTATTTTGACGAGGAAATTTATCATTTTGCTAAACAATCATATGAAATAGCTAACTATTATCCTATGCGGGAATGCTATTCTACACTTGCCATAGGAAAAGTCATTGAGGATATCTTTGTAAGCGAAAATACCAGACACCCTATGATATCTCAAAATTTAGATTACTTTATAAAGAATAATTGCTATCAACCTAATTATGATAAAAAAATTGAGGTTTTAGATAAATTTAAGGATTACTTAACAGCAAGGATTGATGTAAAATTTAAAGGCAATGAAAGATCTGATATTGAAATAGTAGATATTTCTGATCCTACAGCTAAAATATTAAAACCTATTCGGCTTCAGCGAGAGGGGACATGTACTGTAATAGAGTCATATATGGGTAGTATTGACATAAGCCTAAAAGCAAAAATAGCCGGAGAAATATCGATAGAGTTAAAGGGCAGGTTTGTATGGGGACAAGATAAAGATACTGACAGAATTCCATATTGGATTGATTATCACTTTTGCCAGATTAATAATTCAGTTGAATTTTCCGAAATAAAGCCTGCATGGCATGACCGACCGATATGTTTTTCTCGTCTGATGGCTCAGGGAGATAATTTGACTCTGCGTCTGACATGGAGTCCGCATAGAAGCGATATGGTCTAGTTGGAGGTGTTAGTATGCATTTTATGATGGCATTTGGTTGGGCCAGCATTATGCTGTGTCTTGGTATGTTACTTAGAGCAAAAGTTCCCTTCTTGCGAAATATGCTGGTTCCCGCAAGTGTGATTGCGGGCATATTGGGAATCGTGTTTATAAATGTTACCGGCGTTTTTGGAGTTGATGTTGGAACAAACGTGGGTATGTTTACGGATATCGTAAACAACTTGTTCACTGTATCGTTTATTTCTATTAGCCTTACTTCTACCCCAAAAGAAGAGGGGAATTCTGCGAAAAACACTTTAAAAGGTGCTTGGGGACTTGGCGTTGTATGGTGTTTCCTCTATGCCCTAACACCCCTTGTTGGCGCCAGTATTGTCGCTCTTTTAGGTAAGGGTGTCGGCATGGACAGCATTTATGGCATGCTGATTCAGTTTGCTTTCTGTCAGGGTCCTGGTCAGTCTGCTTCCTATGGCGCTCTGTTTGAACAGTTTGGCTGGGAGAATGCCTCTATGGTGGCAATCGCATTTTCTGCGGTAGGTTTTGTTGCAGCGTTTCTTGTTGGCATACCGATGGCAAAGGCCGGTGTCAAACGCAGCATTGCAAAACACTGCGGTAAGATTGATGATGCTATTCTGAAGGGCTATCTGAAAAAAGAAGAGCAGACGGAAGTCATGGTAAAGGATACTACCTGCAACAGCAATATTGAAACCTTGGCGTTCCATTTTGCAATTATTGGTTTGTGCTATGTTCTGGCCGCTGGCATTGCGAATTTATTGTCCATGATTCCAGGTTTCCTTGGAACCTCTATGAGCGGCATGATGTTTATGAACGGTATGTACGCAGCTTATATTATGAAGTTTCTTTTGAAGAAACTGAAGCTGGATTTTCTTCTGGAAAATACTCTTCAAAGCAAGATTACTGGGTGGACAGCCGACTACCTTGTGGTATGTGCCTTCATGGCCGTATCAGTAGGTATTATTAAGGATTGGATTGTACCGATCCTGGTGGTTTGTATTGTCACAACGGTGATTACTGCAATTGTATGCTTCTATTTTGGTCAGCGATTTGGTGGAAGCAATGACTTTGAAAGAACACTAGGCTTGTATGGCACTTGTACTGGAACTGTGCCCAGTGGCATCGCCCTTGTCAGAATCGTTGATCCTAACTTCCAGACATCTACAGCGGTGGAACTTGGCGCCTGCAATCTGGTGATGATGTTGAGCACACCGATTTATATTATCCTGCTTGCGCTTGCAGCTGGTTCTATTGGAATGCCGATTGCCTTGGGCGGCCTTGCGGTATGCTGCGTGGTGTATTTGATTATTTTAAAAGTGTCCAAAATATGGGGCAAGCCGACTTTCAGTTGGAAAGGAAATTAAGATATGGAGACCATATTTTATAATGGTACGATCATAACGATGGAAGAGAGTTCAGTGCCAGAAGCTGTTCTTGTCAGGGAAGGCAGTATTGCAGCGCTTGGTTCTCTGGAAGATGTTAAGAAAGCAGCGAAGGATCCGGAGATGTTTGATTTGGATGGCAAATGTCTGATGCCGTCTTTCATTGATCCGCACAGCCATATCTTAATGAATGGACAGATGTCAATGTTTGCAAGGCTGGGAACTTGTGAATCGCATCAGGACATTATTGATGTGCTGAAGGCTTTTCTTGCGGAGCATGATATTGATGAAAGCGGTGCATTACTTGGGTTCGGCTATGATCACAATTTCTTAAAAGAAGGTTCTCATCCGAATAAAAGAGTGCTGGATCAGGTCAGCACAGAAATCCCGATTCTTATTCTGCATGTATCAGCGCATCTGGCTTGTGCCAACAGCAAAGCGCTGGAATTGGCAGGTATAACCGGGGATACGCCAAACCCGCAAGGCGGTGTCATTGGACGGTTAGAGGGCACTATGGAGCCAAGCGGTTATCTAGAAGAAGCCGGCATGGGTATGGTTCAGACGGCGGTTACCGGTAGAATCCAACCGGACTTCCAGGTAGTCATGTCTGGGATGCAGGATAATTACATTCAGAATGGTGTGACAACTATTCAGGATGGAGCGACAACAGAAAATGATTTAAATACTCTGAAGATGATTTCCGCCATGGGACAACTGAAAATAGATGTCGTGGCATATCCTTTGATGTCCAGTGGCGGTATTGATCTTCTTCATCAAAACCAGGATATTTGTCATAAATACAAAAACAGACTGAAGATTGGCGGCTATAAACTGGTTCTTGATGGCTCACCTCAAGGACGTTCTGCGTGGATGTCGAAACCATATTTGGGTGGCGATCCTGAGTATTGCGGCTATCCTTGGCTGCAGAATGAAACCGTGGAGTCCTATGTGAAAACAGCGGTGGAAGAAGGTCAACAGCTCCTTGCTCATTGTAACGGTGATGCTGCTAGTGAACAGTATTTGAATGCGTATGAAAAAGCGATAAAGGAAACCGGTTGTCACACTAATCTTCGGCCGGTTATGATTCATTGCCAAACCATTAGAAATGACCAGCTTGACCGTATGGCGAAAATCAATATGATAGCATCGATTTTTGTAGGACATGTTTACTATTGGGGTGATGTCCATATGAAGAATTTTGGCATTGAAAGAGGTAATCACATCAGCCCGGCAAGAGATGCGATAGATCGGGGCGTAAAAGTCAATTTTCATCAGGATACTCCTGTTACACCGCCGGATATGATGCATTCTGTATGGTGCGCAGTCAACCGTATCAGCAGGACAGGTAAAGTAATCGGTGAAGACCAGAGTGTTTCTGTTTATGAAGCTTTAAAAGCGGTTACAATCGATGCTGCTTATGAATATTTTGAGGAAAATCTGAAAGGCAGCATTAAGGTTGGGAAGCTTGCGGATTTAGTTATATTGGATCAATCTCCGTTGGCCGTTGATACAATGCAGATTAAAAGTATTAAAGTGTTGAGGACAATCAAAGAGGGCGTTACGCTTTATGTAAATGACTGAAGGAAGACCGGCAGCTACAAGCGGTTTCCACCGATTATTTACATGAACTTTCTATAGGAAATTCAGGTAAACTGTATTGCTTTTTCCTTATATTATTGTAGGCGTAAAATAGCCCGTCTTTACCTCAGTTAATTTTTCTGCCATGCTTTAAAAACTTATAAAACTAGGCTCTTTGAGGGTAATGTTGGGTGAGAATCACCCATCCCCAGTATTTATGCTGATTAAACGGTTCGAAGTTTTCGATTGGGAAGTGGAACCCTCAAATTCGAGTACACCATTTCCAGCATGTTCTGGATATTCCGAAAGTCATATGCCTTGCAGGTAATCAGCTTGATCTTTTGACAGAGTTCCTTAAAGGCCTTAATGCGACTATGACATGCCCACCACACGATACCTGAAACCAACTGACAGATGAACCGATGTCGGTAACACAATTGTTCATCTGTAAAATGCTATAAAATGGCCACCTCACTTAAATTTTTTACTAGCAATATTGATTTATATGGGTCAGTAGATTATAATTACAATGTATATATTATTAAGATGATTTTATGTAAGTTTGGAGGATTATATGCTTTACACAGAGTACGATAAATTGACAATAAAAAAATTAAAGAATGAAGTTAGCTGTCTCTCATTTGACGAACTTGGCAAAATATTGGAGGAATGTCCTGCTAATGTCATATATTGCGAACTGGACGGAAAGTTATATGGTATTATAAGTACGGGGGATGTTGCCCGTGCTAGTGATCATGGTAAGAATGTAGTAAACATAAATAGAAAATTTACATCAGTAAAGTCAAATGAATATATGAAAGTCAGGCAGATATTTAAAGAAAAAGAAAGAATAAATGCCGTTCCTGTTATTGATGAAAATGGTAGATTGTTAGGTGATTATACAAGATGGGATGATCTGCTTATGCTGGAGCGTCTAAACCTGTTTGATGAGTATACTTATTTTACTGATTTTCTGAGGAGGGGAGAAAACAATTATATCGCGCTTGTTAAGCCTCATGATGCCTTTGATGAGAAGCTAAGCCTTATGAAAAAATGGAAGTCAAAACTTGACCGGCTAGGAGTTCGTGTAAAGGTTATTGACAGAATGAGTGTGCCACAATATATAGATAAGGTTAATCTGGTACTTTTCACAGATGAAGATGAGTGGCGCGGCAGTATCACACTTATTGAAAAAATACATCATAAAAAACTTATAGATGATAAATTGTATACATATAAAGGAGCTTGGAGAAAAGCAAGGAAAGAAATAGAAGATAAAACATTAGATGAGTGTCTAGAATACATAAGAAAAAAAGGAGCACATATACTTAACATACATTTCAGTGATAATGGCAGTGAGTATTATGATCGGCTTGTGCGTAATGAAATACATCAAAAGTATGTCAATGAAGATGTACCGCCCAGTAATTGGTTGCCATTATCTGCAATGGAAGATTTTTTCGAAGAACTGTATACAGAGGAATATGCAAATGCCGTATCATGGCCCCCATTCAAGGTTGAGAAATTTAATGAGATTACCAGGATTAAAGATATATCCAGCAAATACCATAATGCAAAAAACGGAGAAAGATTAACTGTGGGGAGTCCTCTCAAATATGACAGAACAATCTATTTTTATGGTTCCTGTTTTATTCGTGGTCATTATGTTGAAGACAAACACACTGTTGAAAGCTTTCTACAGGTTAAATGCAACAGTGAGGGAAACTGTTGCAGAGTGGTTAACTTTGGTAGTGTGGATATTCAGGAAAACACAGTACAGAGAATACTTTCAACGCCCATTAAAAAAGATGATATTATCGTTACTTATCTCAACAATAGGGAAATTCCATGTGTGGACAACCTAAACCTTACAAGCGCATTGGAAAAGAATGGTGCTCCGGCAAAATGGTTTGTCAATGTCATTCAACATGGCAATCATAAAGTCAATGAGATATGCGCAGATGCAATCTACGAGGCGATAAGACCATTGCTTGAGACACCCAATTTATCCGGGGATCTGATTGACATGGAAAATAAGTCTGTTGTTGACACATATTTTAACTGTTACTTTAATCATTTCAATTCAAGTTTATATGGCAAAATAGGTTCAATTGTTATGAACTGCAACCCATTTACTAATGGTCATCGATATCTGATAGAAGAGTCACTAAAATATGTGGATTATTTGATCATTTTTGTTGTAGAAGAGAATAAGTCTGTCTTTACATTTGATGAGCGTTTAGTGCTTGTCAAAGCGGGAGTTTCAGATTTACAGAACGTCATGGTTGTACCAAGCGGAAAGTTTATCCTGTCACAAATTACATTTCCAGAATATTTCCTAAAGGTCGAAGATGAGGATCTTATTAAAAATGTTGAATATGATATTAGTTTATTTGCGGAGCGGATAGCTCCGCGATTAAACATTACATATCGTTTTGTGGGAGAAGAACCGCAGGATGCAGTAACAAACGAGTATAATCAAGCGATGAAGCGAATTTTGCCACGAAAAGGAATAAATGTTATTGAGATACCAAGAAAAGAAAACGATAACGACATTATAAGTGCCTCGCTTGTCAGAAAATACTTGGAAGATGATGATCGCACAAACCTAAAAGAACTGATACCAAAATCTACATGGAAAATTTTATTTGGGTAATATAACTGTTAATGACCATCTTTGTCAAAAATATATTTTATGACACACTATTTATTGATTCTGTGGTATAATGAATCGTGCATTTAATATGTGTAACTATTCAAAGCCATACAAATAGAATAAAATATAAAGTTATCACGGGAGTCTACTTAAACTCCGGAAGCAGCAGATTTTAGAGGATCATAAATGGTAAATATGCAGCAGACTTTTGCGGTGGAATCTTTGGTGAATGAGAGGTAAGAAAATGAACTTTGAATTAACAGCTTCCATGATGTGTGCCAACTATGGCCATCTGGAGAAAGAAGTACAGGATCTGGAGAAGGGCGGTATCGACTCCTTCCATATTGATATAATGGATGGCCGCTATGTGCCTAATTATGCCATGTCCCTGAATGATATGCGCTATATAGCTAGCGCCACCGCAAAGCCGCTTGATGTGCATCTGATGGTCGAGCATCCAAACAACACTATTGCGATATTTCTGGAAAATCTCCGCAAAGGCGATACAGTCTATATTCACCCGGAGGCGGAGTACCATCCATCTACGACCTTGCAGAAAATCATTAACGCGGGGATGATTCCAGGCATTGCCATCAATCCTGGTACCTCCGTGGAGACAGTGATGGAAATGCTGCGTATTGTTAAAAAAGTGCTGGTGATGTCCGTGAACCCTGGAAATGCGGGACAGATGTTCCTGCCCTATGTGGGAAAAAAGATCACAAAGCTTTTGGCTTTGCGGGAGGATATGGATTTTGAAATCTACTGGGACGGCGCCTGCAGTGCGGACAAGATTCTGGAATATGCGCCCAGAGGTGTTCAGGGCTTTGTATTGGGAACCACGCTCTTGTTTGGAAAGAAGCAGCCTTACGGAGAGACCCTGCAGAATATCCGGAATTTGAAGTTTTAAGTATATCAGAACTTACCAGAGGTATCGGTATGAATGTTGCACTGATTTTGTCGGGCGGAACAGGCACAAGGCTGGGTTCCAATGTGCCGAAACAATACATAGAAGTCGGCGGAAGCCCGATTATTTGCTATAGTGTCAGATGCCTATCGAAACACAGTGGGATAGATGCAATCCAGATTGTGGCGGATCCCACATGGTATGAACAGATTGAGAAATGGCTGCAAGTATCTGAAACTAATTATAAATTGAAAGGATTTGCCATGCCGGGAGCAAACCGGCAGCTTTCTATTTATAATGGATTGGAAGCCATAAGCTCATATGTTGACAATGATGACTATGTGTTGATTCACGATGCCGCCCGCCCGCTGTTGTCCCCGACGCAGATTTCAGACTGTCTGGAGGCAATTCATGGTCATGACGGTGTGCTTCCAGTTTTACCAATGAAGGATACGGTCTATTCCAGTACAGACGGCAAGACGATCAATTCACTGCTGAATCGAAAGGAAATATATGCCGGTCAGGCGCCAGAACTGTTCCGATTTGGCAAATACTATGAAGCCAACAGGCGGTTGCTGCCGGATCAAATCCTACAGATAAACGGCTCAACTGAACCGGCAATCCTGGCGGGTATGGATATTGCCATGATAAGCGGAGATGAAAATAATTTTAAAATTACCACGGGAGCAGATTTAGAGCGTTTCAGGCGGATTGTCGGTGAGAACGAAATGTTTGTGCCTCCATGGGTGTGATGCCCGCCATGGACGAGCAGGGGGAATATAAATGAAAGCTTGGGTCTTACATGGAATCAATGATCTTAGATATGAAACCGTCGAAAAACCTACATTATCCAATGATGAGGTGTTAGTGGCTGTAAAGGCAGCAGGTATCTGTGGATCTGACATTCCACGGATCTACCGGACGGGAACCTATTCCTATCCCCTGATTCCGGGCCATGAGTTTGCAGGAGTTGTCGTGGATTGCGGCGAAGTCGTAGATAAAAGCCTGAAAGATGCCCGCGTGGGCGTCTTCCCTCTGATTCCCTGCGGGGAATGCCGGCCTTGTCGCAACCGGCAGTATGAAATGTGCAGGAACTACAGCTATTTAGGGTCGCGCAGAGACGGCGGATTTGCGGAGTATGTGGCTGTGCCGGCCAAAAATCTGATCAGGCTGCCTGACAATGTAACATTTGAGGAGGCCGCCATGTTGGAACCGATGGCTGTGGCAGTCCATGCCATCAGACATGTCACGTTTTCTGATACAGATACCATAGTCGTCTGTGGGCTGGGGACCATAGGTTTGCTGGTGCTAATGTTTCTCATGGAAAAGGAAAATGGCTCTTCCCAAAGAATACTGGTGGTCGGCAACAAGGATTTTCAGTGGAGAACCGTGGAGCAGATGGGGCTGCAACAGGAACGCTATTGCGACAGCAGAAAGCAGGACGTTCATAAGTGGGTTATGGAGCGCACGAATGGGAAAGGCGCGGACGTATTCTTTGAATGTGTGGGAAAAAATGAGACTCTTGTACAGGCTGTGGGCACTGTAGCACCGGCTGGCAGGATCGTTCTGGTGGGCAATCCTTCTTCCGACATGACATTGGAAAAAAATGTTTACTGGAAACTTTTGCGGAACCAGATTACCGTCAAGGGCACATGGAATTCCTCCTTTGCCCGGGAAGCCGATGATGATTGGCATTATGCCCTTGATAAGCTTTCCGGGAAGCGGGTCACTCCTGCGGCGTTGATCACCCATCGCTTTGCGCTGGGGGATCTGGAGCGGGGATTTCAGATCATGTTAAATAAGGAAGAGGACTATTGTAAGGTAATGGGGGTATTAGAGTAATGGGAACAGTGGAATTAACAGTTTTGGTTCCACGGTGTGAAAAATGGGGTTGAAAAATGAAAAATGGTTCAAAAAATTTTAATTTTACCCTAAAGTATTTTTGAAGTCAGTCGATATATCTAATGTAAACATAGACGCAACCCTTTGAAACCACCAGTTGCATCAGGTTTACACAGGTTCTATACCGCACAGCGGTAATAATCGGATGTGGAAGCACATCAGTCAGGGCCCGGCCGAAGGGCGGATGCATCCGGTTACTATATTTTAGGGAGTAATGCTTTCCCTAAGAAACAACTACATACCAGCAATACTGACGCAAAAGGATTTGCGCAGTAAAAACAAGGAGGTAAATTTATGGTAGTACAACACAACTTAACAGCAATGAACTCCAACAGAATGTTGGGACTGACAACTTCTTCTCAGGCTAAGTCCACCGAGAAACTGTCTTCCGGTTACAAGATCAACCGTGCAGCTGATGATGCAGCAG
>JAFLTH010000021.1 GCA_022510525.1 Lachnospiraceae bacterium
TGGTCTTCAGCGCTTGTTTCTGCTCTTCTCTGATTTCCTTCGCTACCGACATGGCGGACACCTCTTCTTTACTACTATATATCTATATCAATATAGCTTTTCGTGTGGGGGATGTCAATGATTTTGATAAACTGCCTTTTGTACACAGCTGAATAGCTGGCGAGGACTCTTTTGGAAACAGAAGGATTAATAAATCACACCAATCTGCCGATATATAATAAAAGACATAAGTCTATTAAATTAATGCTCAAGGATGAACGTAGAAACTGCATGGAGGCAGAAATAGGAAATGGTAATACCTGCCATCACTGTATTTTGCGGTGGCAGGATTTTATTTTTGTGATATGATGGATTGATGAATTGCCAAAAATAATTGCCGAACCTTGTGATATATGTTAAAGTAAAATAGAATTTGATTTTTTACATTGTAACATTAAAATATGGTCAACGTCAGTGAAGGACAGTGTGTTACGATATCAAGATAACATGCAGGGAGAGAAACGAAAAATATGACAGTAGCATTGATATTTGCCGGTGGAACAGGAAAGAGAATGAATACCCGTTCAAAGCCAAAACAGTTTTTGGAGATTCACGGAAAACCGGTTATTATATATACATTGGAACATTTTGAATACCATGAAGGGATAGGAAGTATTGTAGTTGTCTGTGTAAAGGAATATATTGAAGAGTTAAAAGGGCTGCTGAGACGTTTCGGTATCACAAAGGTAAAGAAAATTGTTCCGGGTGGAGATACAGGTCACGACTCCATTTATCAGGGGCTTTTGGCAATGGAGGAATTTGCCGTGCAGGATGACATCGTACTGATTCATGATGGTGTACGCCCATTAATTGATGAAGCACTGATCACTTCGAATATAAAAGCAGTAAAAAGATATGGCAACGCCATCACATGCGAAGCGGACAAGGAGAGCCAGATCAGAAGCCTTGATGGAAAGACCGTATCCGAGATGCCTCCAAGGGATCAGATGTATACAGCCAAGGCGCCGCAGTCTTTTTATTACGGCGACATTAAAACCTTGTATGAGAAGGCGGAGGAGGACGGGATCAAGAGTATTGATTCCGCGCATCTTTGCAGTCTGTACCATAAGGAACTGCATATGGTGAAGAGCACCAGCAATAATATGAAAATAACAGAGCCTACAGACTTCTATATATGCCGCGCTTTATATGATGCGTTGGAGGGACAGCAAGTATTTGGATTATAGAAGCAATTGAGGAAACAAAATGAGAGTGGCACAAAAACAGGAGATACTGGAAGCATTAAGTTCTCTTAGTCAGGCGCATGAGGAAATAAAAGACGAATTACACCGAAGCAAAAGTATCTTAACACTTAATAAGCAAAAAATACAGAATATGCTTAGTGAATGTCAGGAATTTGCTGTTTCACTGGGAGAATTTATTGAAAAACTGGAAGGTGAGGGGCATTCCGCAATAGAAAGTATAGAGTCATATTGCGAACTGCTTTACGAAATCTATACGGAACTTGGAGGAACCGATACCGGCAGTATCAACGAAAGTAAAATCAATAAAATGCTGAAAAAGCAGCTTATTAAGATAGAGAACAGTGTAAAAAATGACATTGTTGCCATCAGAGAGATTGTGTTCCTGCCATATAAGGCATCCATGTGGGACAGTATGGAGAGCATATATCTTGCAGCAAGGGAAGATGAAAATACAAGGGCTGTCGTCGTTCCCATTGCATATTATGAGAAAAATCCGGATGGTTCATTTGGAAAGATGCATTACGAAATAGATCAGTATCCTGAAGGCGTCGAAGTAGTGTCTTATGCAGAGTACAGTTTTGAAAAGGAAAAACCGGATGCCATTGTGATACATAATGCGTATGATGATTGGAATTTTGTGACAAGCATTCATCCGCAGTTTTATGCGCAAAATCTTAAGAAATATACACAGTTATTGATTTATATACCATATTTTGTTATAGGTGAGATTAATGCCGATGATGAGAATATGGTAAAGAATGTGGAACATTTCTGTTTCATGCCGGGAATTATATCAGCTGACCGGGTGATACTGGAGTCGGAAACGGTTCGAAAGATTTATATAGAAGAATACCGTAAAAATGCAAAGCGTTGCGGCTTCCCATCGGAGCACACGGACAGAAAGCTGTTGGAGGAGAAATTCGTCGGGATCGGTTCACCAAAATATGACAAGATCATGATGGAGCAGGAAAACGGGACGGTTATCCCACAAGCCTGGATGAAATATGTGGTGAAACCGGACGGGAGCCGGAAAAAGATCGTACTGTACAACAACAGTATAGCTGCGCTTCTCAAGCGTGGTGAAGATATGCTGGATAAGATGGAAGGAATTTTCCGGACATTTAAGGAAGTTCAGGACGACATCGCGTTGTGGTGGCGGCCACATCCGCTGATTGAGAGTACAATCAGTTCTATGCGTCCAAAGCTTTGGCAGGAGTATCAGAAGATTGTACAGGACTATAAGACACAAGACTGGGGAATATATGACGATACAGCCGAGCTGGACCGAGCGATTGTTGTTGCAGATGCCTACTATGGAGATTGGAGCAGTATAGTGCATCTTTTTAAACAGACGGGCAAACCAATTATGATCACAAATAAAAAAGAATGGTTGGAAGCAGATGAAAGAGAACAGGAGCGGAAATCAGAGCAAGTCAAATGAAAACAGGAAAGAGCAGCAGGGGCAGACAGAAACGGAAAGCGGCGGGCGGAAAGAAACAATAGGGAAAATGATATATGACTATATAAAGAAGGAAATCGATCAGGGAATATGATTTTGAAAAACATGCCGTTTACACAATTTGGGACGGATATCAAAGAGAAAAACAAAAAACTTATCCTGTTTGGTGCAGGAACTCTTCTTACAGGATGGATTTCCTATGTGCTTGAACAATATGATATTGCGGATAACGTGCTGGCTGTCGCTGATAATTCCGCTTCCAAATGGGGGAAGCCGGTTCATATAAACGGTATGCGGTTTATGATAGAACCTCCTGAGAAAGCGATATCGAAAGCTGCCGGGAATACGGTAATATTGATTGTAAGCAGTTATTTTGCGGCTATGATCGAACAACTGGATCACATCAGGGAACTTGACCATACAGAATGTTATGTGGCTCCTATCATGCATATAACAGCCGGAAAAGAGGGAAAAGCAGATTTCAGACAATATACGGGGAAACAACAGCAGATTCCCAAAGTAATTCATTACTGCTGGTTTGGGAAAAAACCGATATCGGAAAGAAACCGCAAGTATATGGAAAGCTGGAAAAAATACTGCCCAGACTATGAGATCGTAGAGTGGAATGAAACGAATTATGATGTATACAAAAACCGGTATATGGGACAGGCATATGATGCCGGAAAATATGGCTATGTGCCGGATTATGCAAGGATAGATATTCTCTATGAACATGGCGGTATTTACTTAGACACGGATGTAGAGTTGATCAGAAATATAGATGAGCTGTTGTATTTACAAGCGTTTACCAGCTTCGAGGAATATCCCACAGTCAATTTCGGCGGAGGCAGCGGCAGCGTAAAAGGACTTCCGATCTTAAAAAGCATTCTTGATTTCAGAGAGAATGTTCAGTTTGTTCAATCAGATGGAAGTTATAACACGACCACATGCGGATACTTTGAAACCGTGCCGTTGCAGAAGGCAGGATTAAAACCGGACGGCTCCATTCAGAATATCAATGGACTGACAGTGCTGCCGTCTGAGTGTTTTCACCCGAAGAGTTCCGTTACAGGACTTACGGAGGTGACGGAAAATACCTATGCAGTTCACCAATTCAGCTGGTCGTGGGTTGATGAGAAGCAGATGGAAGAAAAGAAAAAGACGCATGAACAATATCAAACCATTTTGAGGCGGATGCAGGGTAATGAAAGCCACAGGGGGCAGTCATAACAATGGAATTGCAGGAAGCAATAGATATTAAAATTTCGGTTATAATGCCGATACGAAATACAGTCGATTATATAAGAGAGTGTATGGACAGTCTGATAAATCAGACATTGAAAGAGATTGAGATACTCTGTATCGATGCCCAAAGCACCGACGGCACAAGAGAAATCCTAAAGGAATATGCAGATCAAGACAGCAGGGTACATATCTATGACGACAGGAAAGGCAGTGCCGGTTACGCCAATAATTACGGAATGCAGAAAGCAAAAGGAGAGTATCTGGCGATCGTCGAGCCGGATGACTTCGTGGCTCCCGACATGTATGAAAAACTGTACCGGGCGGCGAAAGAAAACAGTGCGGATGTCGTAAGAGCAGATTACAAAGTGTTTTTTGGCGATGGCAGTCAGAGGGAATATATTGATAAAGCAGTGGCATTGGCAGATGATTATGGAAAGATACATTGCCCTGTGGATGAACAGCGATTGTTTCAAAACGATATGTCCACATGGGCGGGAATTATTTCAAGGGAATTGTTCGAGCAGGGAAAGGTCTGCCATAATGAAACACCCGGTGCGGCATACCAGGATAACGGTTTTTGGTTCCTGACAATGGCACATGCCAAAAGGCTGTATTATCTGCAAATGTCAGGTTACCGCTATAGAATGGATAATCCGAATTCCTCCATACACAACCGTGGAAAACTCTATGCAATCTGCGACGAATATGCATTTATCAGAAGCAGGCTGGAACAGGAAGGCATCTTCGGGAAGTTTGAGAGCGTGTACACATGGGCGAAGATTATCCGGTATCTGTCCTCCTATTATCGTCTCGACGATACGTTAAAGCCGGAATTTGCCGGGCGCTTTGCTTCGGAAGTGCAGGAGCATTATGAAAAAGGCGAGCTTCGGATCGAGGAGTTTTCCAAAGGTCAGCAGCGGCTGATACAGGATCTGATCACAAGTGATGAAGTTTTTCATAATAACATTATGAATCAGAAAGAGGCATTCAGACGCTTGATGGAAAGCGACAAAACATTGGTACAGTATGGATGCGGAAGTGACGGACTGCGGTTGCTTAATTATATGCGGGCAAATGATTGTCTGGACAGGATTACATGCCTGTGCGACAGTAATTCCGGAATGTGGGGAAGCGGATTATTCGGGAAGAAAATATGCTCTTTAGCCGAAATCAAGGCAGAATATCCCGACGCATGTTATTTGGTGGCGAGTGTTAATTATGGGGACGAAATTGAAAAAATGCTTAAGCAGAATGGAATAGAGGAATGGAACATTCACATTGCTAATTTTTGTTGAAATGAAACGAAAGAGAAAAGGAAATACTTAAAAATATATTTTTTGGACAGTATGGGTTATATCATAAAAGCGGCTCATAAGGTGGATATATATCTGATTAATATAGGGGGACGAAAAGGTGTGCAATAAACCAATTGCAATCTGGGGAACAGGTAGAGAAGCAGCACGGATGTATTATGAACTTGAAAAAGATGGCGAATATGTGGACAGGTTTTTTGACAATTATGTACAGCAGGATACTTATTTCCTAGACAAGCCTGTATCTAAACCTACTGCAGAGAAAGTCAAAAATTATTTTATTTATATAGGCTGTAAATATTATACATACAGAGTAATCGCCAATCAACTTGAAGAGTATGGATTAGAGGAAATAAAAGATTTTCTTTGGTGTAATTTATATAAGAAAAAAATTGTGGTTTTACATGGAAATTGTCATATGGATGTTTTAAGGCTATATTTAAATGCGAATAAGGAATTTACAGGGGGGGGGTATGAAATTTACCCAAATGAGTCGATTCAACATAATACGAGAGGATTCATAAGTGAAAACATTTTACAAGCATGTGAACTACTTATACAACAAGATATAAGAGATGAAAATCTATTTGGGTATAAATTAAGCTCGAAATATATTTCCTCGAGACTTCGTAAAGAAGCGAAAAATATTGTCTTGCCCAATCTACTTAGACTGGGATATGGCTTTTTTCCATTAACTAAGGAAAATATAAACAGTGAACCTAACAAAAGGGGCTGTCAAAATATGTGTAATATGTTTCCAAGAACTATTTCAGTAATTGATGACTTGCTATTAGAGGGAATGTCGGAAGATGAAATTATTGAAAAAATAAATGAAGATTCTCTGTTATCTCATGATGAAATAATAAATAATTTTAATGGATATATTGAAAAAATTAGAACTAGGGAAGAGAATTGTGATGTGAAAATTTCACAGTTTATATTAAAACACTATCATGAAGAAAAAATTTTTTATGATATTGGACATCCAACTAATATGGTAATGGAGGAAATGTACAGGCAAATATGTAACATTATTGGTATAAATGCAGAATTAGCATATCCTGTGAATTATAAGATGGATGGCTTTGAGGATCCTATTTTATTATGTGTAAAAGAAGCTCTTAAATTGCAATATGGTGATAGTGAAATAAGATTATCTGACAATTGTTATCGTCTGTCAGACTGTATGGATTTAAAAGAATATGTTAAGGAATACATATGGTGGAGGAATAAGATAATACTTGGAAGGGAATTAGTTGAATCATGTAAATAACCAGTTGCAGCAGCGGTTAAAGGATTGGATTTGAATGAAGATAGAGGAACAGAACATTCATATCGCTAATTTTTGCTGAAATAAAACAAGGGAGAAAAGATTATGTCCATATTGAGGGCAAGAACATTGGATTTGAAAGAAACAAGTCCGTTGACAAAAGAAAGAAAAGATAACAGCATACTAAATGAGAAGGAAGCGCTTGAAAACAAAGTTATTTTGGACAGCTATCCCAGAAGGCTGGTCTTGGAAATGACTAATGCCTGTAATATTCATTGTGTTATGTGCGGCAGAAATGCAGCCGATTTTAAACCAACTGTATTTGACATTGAATGGCTGAAGTATTTTGAGCCAATTACGGATAAGATTGAGGAGGTGACTTTGCTGGGATGGGGCGAGCCGACGCTGCATCCCCGTTTTTCGGAGTTCCTTAAGTGGGCGGATGAAAATGGGTTGAGAAAATTCTTCTGCACAAACGGAACAAGATTATCCGAATTAAAGGAAGATATTTTTAAATATAAAGTGGATTTGCTTACGATCAGTCTTGATGGCGCCGGTAAAGAGACAAACAACAGGATCAGAGTAGGTGCCGATTTCGATAAGATCACTGATTCTATAAAAGAAATTGTAAAAGAAAAGAAACGTCGGGGAGTGGATAACCCCTATATGAGTATTGTCATGACAATGATGAAATCCAATTATCATGAGTTCCCGGATTTTATCCGGCTGGCAGGGGAGCTTGGAATCGAAGAAGCAAAAGGCGTTTATCTGACAGTGTTTGAAGAACGAATGATGCCGGAATGCATGGAAGGAATGCAAAAATCCGTAAAAGATGTTTTCGACGAAGCGGAGACGGTCGGAAAGCAGCTGGGAATTCAGGTAAAGATTCCGTATCTGCAAGGTGAAGACGTGGCAGGGGAGAATGCACATAAAGACTGTTATGTCGGATGGAGAGATTTTTTCTTAGGTTCGGACGGATATGTCAGAAGCTGTATGTCTACCTCGGAGAAGTTATTCCATATCAGCAAATATCATACCTTTGATGAGATGTGGAATTCTGTGGAATATCAGGATTTTAGAAGATGCGTGAATACAAAGGATATGGGTCTGCCTTGTAGGAACTGTTATCAGGCTTCTTTTGCAAACTGGAATAAAAAGGATTCTTTTGTACAGATAGGGAAGAAATTTTCACCGGATTGGGAAGGGAATAAAAATGGCATTTGAGTTTAAAGAAACAGAGATTAGAGGATTATTTGTTGTATATCCGCATTATTATGCTGATGAACGCGGCAGTAATATGAAGACATTTCATAAGGATACTTTTGAACAATATGGACTTAGAACTGATTTTGGGGAGACAATGATCACAACCAATCTACATAAAAATGTGATTAGAGGGTTCCATTTTCAAAGGCCGCCTTATACACAGACAAAGCTGTACTACTGTTTATCCGGTAAATGGATGAATTATTCCATTGATTTAAGGAAAGGTTCTCCAAGTTATGGAAAGGTAATTCAGTTTGAAATGAATACTGAAGAAAGGAAATTGCTTTATATACCGGATGGAATTGCCAATGCACATTTGATTTTGGAAGAAAATACAAGAGTCTTATATCAATTGACATCAAAATACATGCCGGAATATGATGCGGGAGTACGGTGGGACAGCGTAGGAGCGGATTTTGGATCGGTTGATCCCATTATTACAGAGAAAGACGCAAAATTACCCAAATTTAATGAGTTTGATTCGCCCTTTATTTATGGGGAAAGTACATAGAAAAACCGGAAGATTTTGTATAGCTGGATGGTGCAAAGGAAGCAGTAAAGCTTCTGCATCAGACAGTTGGAACTCATCAAATGACTGGAATGAATTTATAAAATGTAAAGTAGGTGAAGAATCATGAAATGTCCAATTTGTGGTAGTATTAATATTAATGATATTGTACACAGAACCCGTATGCCTGTTTATCAAAATTGTTTATTTGATACAGAAAAGGATGCAAAAGAATGTACAAAAAAAGATATAGATATGGTTATTTGTATGGATTGCGGATTTGTATATAACGATTCATTTGATGATACTTTAGACTTGTATAATGAAAATTATAATAATGCCCAAAGTGCCTCTGAGAACTTTTTAGAATATATGAAATCCAGCATTGAATATTTGTGGGATAAATATTATAGGGAGGGGGAGGAACCTCATAGAATATGTGAAATTGGATGTGGTAAAGAGGCGGATTATCTTAAATTAATTTATGAGAAAATACACACTATAAATGAGGGAGAGATAACAGATTTACAAATCATTGGTTATGATCCATCCAGTTGTTATTATAATGATGAAATTATTAAAATATATCCCCGGTATTTTGATTTAAATAATGAGGAGTGTAACGGAATAGATTTATTGATTTCCAGGCATGTTGTAGAGCATCTAAATAATCCTTTATTGCTTTTTAAAAATGTATATGGATTAAGTAAATGTAACAATTCTTTAGCTTTTTTTGAAACACCCGATGTGGAATGGATTTTTAAGAATAATGTTGTATTTGATTTCGCTTACGAACATTGTTCTTTGTTTAGTAAAGCATCAATATTCAAAGTTGCTGAAATATTGAATATTAATCCGCTTGAGATTAAGATAGAGTTCGGTGGACAATATATGTGGGCAATAATGAAAAACGAATCGTACATATTGGATAAGTCCGAATTTTGCAAGTCAAAAAATAATGTTTTAGCCCTGGCGAATAAATATGCAAAGCAAGAAGACACAATTTTTCGCAAAATTAGAGATATGCTGATTAAGAAAAGGAAGAATGGTAAAGTGATTGTTTGGGGAGCTGCTGGAAAAGCAAATGTATTTCTTAATTTGTTTGATTCAGCTAGGGAAATTATTGAGGCTGCCATTGATATAAACCCACGAAAATGGGGTAAGTATATAGGGGGAACGGGGCATTGCATTGTCTCGCCTGCTATACTTGAAAGGAAAGAGATCCGAACTGTGATTATTATGAACAATAATTATTATGATGAAATAGTAGAAGAAATTCATAAGATGAATACAGCAGTTGATGATATTATTGCATTGGAGTCGTGCTTATAATATTATTAAAAATAATATTTGGAGGACTGGAATTATGAATTTGATGAAAGCTAAAGCGATATGTTTTGGCGCTGGGTATGGGGGAAAACAATTATATGAAGCTATTTCTGAGAAATATGAGGTGATTGCATTTGTAGATAATGACATTAATAAACAGGGCAAAAATTTGAGTGGTATTCCTATATATAGCCCAGATAGGCTTAGAGATATGGAATATGATTATTTGATAATTACTGCAGCGTCTGGATTAGAGTCCGTCAAGAAGCAATGCGAAGGATTGGGAGTTTCATATGCGCGAATTATAACGTCATATGTAGAATCTCCCATTGAAAGCAGGAGAGTCTTTTTACAATCTTTAGCGTGTATGCCAGAAGTACAGGCACTTTCTGGTGCATGTGCTGAAGCCGGAGTGTTTGAAGGTGGTTTTGCAAAGTATATTAATGAATACTTTCCAAATCGTAGTTTACATCTTTTTGATACATTTGAAGGATTTGATGAAAGAGATATTGTAAAAGAAAAAGGATTTTCGAATGCAATGGTAGGGGAATATGGCAATACATCTATACAAATGGTAATGGATAAGATGTCATATCCTAACTAGTGCATCATACATAAGGGGTATTTTCCGGAATCGGCAGAAGGTATACAAGATGTGTTTTGCTTTGTGAATTTAGACTTGGACTTATATGAGCCTACCTATAATGGTTTATTATTTTTTTCAAAGAAAATGGTACCAGGGGGGGGTATCCTAGTACATGATTATTTTGCTGAAGATTATAAAGGACCTAGAGAGGCAGTTGATAAATTTGTTTCTGAAATCCGGGTAAAGTCAAGTATTTTACTACATAAAGTCCCTATTGGTGATGGGCTTAGTATTTTTTTGACTGGTTTTTGAAATGAAACTAAGGTTTTACAGCAGAAGTGGATGAAATTATGGAAAAAGAAGGAATGACATGATTTTTGTGACAGGTGGAACAGGATTTATTGGAAAGCATGTTATTAAAAAACTAATAGAAATCCAGAAAGAGGTAATTGTACTTGTACGGAATGTTAAAGTTTATACTGTACAGGGAAACGAGTATGTTGTGGAAGGAACTCTGGACAATCCGGAATCATGGAAAGAGGAATTGAAAGAATTTTCCATAGATACCTGTATTCATCTGGCATGGGAAGGGATTCCGGATTACTCCTATGAGATGTCAAAAAGGAATTTAATGCATGGCTTGACTGTATTGGATGCCTGTAAAGAACTTGGAATCCAGAACTTGGTTATGACAGGAAGCTGTTGGGAATATGATGATCCCCATGGAAGCGTGTCAGTGAATGACCCTGTCAGCGATGCAAATGCCTTTAAGGCATCAAAGAATGCTTTGCGCATGATGGCACATGCATTCTGTCAGGAGAATCAGATCCATTTTAACTGGCTTAGATTATTTTATGTCTATGGGTCAGGACAAAGAGAGGGTTCGCTGATTCCGCATATTATCAAGAACTTTAGAGAAGATAAACAGCCAGAGTTAAATGGGGCATATAACCGAAATGATTTTGTGTATGTTTCGGATGTTGCGGATGCGATTGCGAAGGTAGCCGGGAATCATACTTATCCGGAAATTTTGAATGTGGGCAGTGGCTGTTCCACGCAGGTGCTTTCCATCGTAAAAATGGCTGCAGAGGTTATGGGAAAGACGATTGACGAAAAAAAATATTTGAAAAGTAATGATAGCATAGAGTTTTATGCTGATAAACAGGAGATGAACAGGGATTTTTCATGGGAGGCCAAAACTTCCATTGAAAAAGGAATTAAGCTTATGATTGATGTTGATCATATATAACAGAAAGAAGCACAGAGTAATAGTAAAAGAGGATACAGTTAATGAAAACAATTAAACAAGCAGTAATACTGGCAGGGGGACGCGGAGTTAGGCTGGAACCTTTTACCCTTGGGAAACCGAAGCCTATGTATGAGTTTAATCAGACTCCGTTCCTATCATATCTTTTGTTGCAACTAAAGCAGTGGGGAATTACAGATGTGCTTTTGCTGCTTGGATATATGGCAGATGTTATAACTGGTTATTTTCATGATGGCAGTCAGTTTGGCATGAATATTACATATGATATAACCCCGGTAGAGTTTGATACCGGAGCCAGGCTGCGTCACGCATATGACTTTTTGCAGGAAAACTTTATATTAATGTACTGTGACAATTACTGTCCACTATGTTTTGATAGAATGGAGCGGCAGTTTTTAGAGAGTGATACATTGGCACAGATTACGGCATATAGAAATAAAGAAACCTATACAAACGGAAATTTGAAAGTTCAGAATAATATTGTACAAGTATACGATAAATCGCGGAAAATGGAAGGGCTGCAGGAAGTAGACATAGGATATGCGATTCTGAGAAAAGAAGTTATTACTTGTATTCCGGAAGGAAATGTGAATTTTGAGGAGCATGTATATCCCAGACTTGTGGAAGATGGAAAGCTGGGGGTATATGTGACGGGACATCGATATTACAGTGTCGGTTCTTGGGCAAGAATACAGCTTACCAAAGATTTTTTTATGTCAAGAAAAGCTGTTTTTATAGATCGGGACGGAACATTAAATGTACGTCCGCCTAAGGCACAGTACATAGAAAGACCGGAAGATTTTGTATGGCTGGATGGTGCAAAAGAGGCGGTAAGACTGCTGCATCAAGCGGGGTACTTGCTTTTCTTATTTACAAACCAGCCGGGAATTGCCAGAGGAGTCATGACACAGCATCAACTAGATTTGATCCATCTTAAAATGCAGACTGAATTGCAGCAAAATGGAGGGTGTTTTGACCAGATCTATGTATGTACACATGGATGGGATGATAACTGTGACTGTAGGAAACCGAAGCCGGGACTTCTCTATCAGGCACAGAAAGATTATTCCCTGAACTTATTGGACGCGATTGTCATCGGAGATGATGACAGGGACATTGAAGCAGGGGAAGCGGCAGGATGCAGGTGTTATCAGGTGACAGAAAATAGATCATTGTTGGAGATTGTGAAGGAGATTCTTGCATAAAAGGAAGAAGTGCTATGTTTGATACAGGTAAACTTAAAAATATTTTAGGGATTCAGAAACAACGGGAAAGAGAGCTTAATTACAAACGTATGTTGAACAGAATAGAAAGTCTGAGTTTTTTTATTGACAATTTTCTAAGGGGACAGAATGTTCAGCATATTTATATTGTGGTAGATATAAGAGTTTCAAAAGATATATATAAAATTATTATCGAGAATTTAAAAAAGTCAGAATATAAAGACAAAATCAGATATTGCTTTAAAAACCAAATATATGCAAAAAAAGATAGGAAAAATTTATATATCATTTTGTTTGAAACTCCTCACTTATTACAGTTTTTATATCTTCATAATATGATGTTCTTTACTTTGAAGCATTTAAGCATAATGAACGATCGGGAAGATTTGGTCAAGCCTGAAATTCCTCCAATCTTTAATACAATCGAGAATTGTTATAAAAAAATAGGAGTATATTATACAAGTTCCTTTGGAAAGAAAATATTTTCTTATTATAAGAAGAATAACAATATATCTTTATATTGTGTGAATAAAGAAATAAAGACGGAAAAACACGGATATGTATTGGAAGATAAAGATTATGATATAGTATTGTTTCTTGATTTAATAGAGCCCCAAAAGGTCTTTCATGCAAAAACCGGTAAAGAGTATTTATGTTTTTTTTGGAAGAATATTTTATCTTTGGGAAGCATGAATTGTTTATTTGATGTTACAGAGCAGATTATCCCGCAGCTTATAGAAAAAAACGTAAAAGTGGTTATAGTAAATCCCCCGGATCTATCCAAAAACAAATACGTTTGCAGAGCTATGGAAATAAGTAATATTAGAGACGCAGGAGCAAAATACAACTTTTCATTAAGAAGAAGGAAACTAAATAACGGAAGGCTGCTTGGTGATGTTAAGTTAGGTGAGGTATATGCAAATACAAAAGGAGACTTTTCAAAGGGATATTTGAGATACTTTCATGTGGGCGATTCCTATAATTTTGCTAATGGTTTCAGGGTTGTACAAAATAATAAGATGGATGCAGCGCATAATATGTATTTTTTCGGCAGCTGCATTTCGTCTAGTATATATGCAAGGGATGAAGATATTTTGTGTAATCTAATAGCATCTGAAGTATCAGAGTATTACAATGTATATGTAAAATCAAATAAGTTTGAAGGTATGAACTATGTGATGAGGGAATGTAATTTTAAGGCAAATGATGTGGTATTTATTTTTATGGATGAACAGATCAGATATACAAAGAAACCGAACTTATACTATATAAATATTGGAAAATATCTCACGGATGTACCGGAACTGGGCAGACATATAGTGGATGGCATGTGGCAGCATATCGATAAGGTAGCCATAAAGATTATTGCGGAAAAAATGGTACAATTTATAAAAGATAATGATTTTTTAAACGGTGAAATAAATACCCAAAATACAGAGTTTACTCTTTCCCATTACAGAAAAACGCCAATGAGCATAAAAATGTATCATGATAAAAATCTGGAAATATGGCTTAAGAGTATGAAAAAGACGGATAAGACTGCCGTAAACGGAGCAATCGTAATGAACTGTAATCCTATGACTTTGGGGCATATGTATTTAATCGAGCAAGCAAGAAAGCAAGTCGATTATTTATATTTGTTCATTGTCGAGGAGGATGCTTCTGAGTTCTCTTTTTCAGACAGAATAGACATCGTCAGACATAATGTAGAAGAAATGAAAAATGTGATTGTACAGGCCAGTGGAAAATATGTACTTTCCGCTATAACTCTAAATGGATATTTTTCTAAAAGTGAATTCAAAGGGGATAGTATTGATGCCTCGGATGATCTGGAGCTGTTTTTAACCATATCGAAGTATATGAATATAACATATCGTTTTGTCGGAAGCGAACCGGAGGACAAGTTTACCAGATTATATAATGAAGCCATGAAAGAGAAGCTTCCGGAATATGGTGTAGATGTAATAGAAATTGAAAGGTTAAAAAATGGTGATAGGATTATAAGTGCATCTGATGTACGTAAGTTTATTGCAGACAAAAACTGGGATGCAATAAAGAAAATTGTACCACCATATACATATAGGTATATTATAGATAAATTCAGGCACTAGGGAAGCGTGAATGACTGTGAAAAAGAAGAAATACAAAATGTAAGTGGTGTGTAATTTTTGAAGAAGTGTTTATGAATATGTTGTATGTAAATGAGGGAGATAAGTTCTGTATGTTTAATTCTCAAACAGAAGTAAAGTTTCTATCAATATATGTAGAGGAAAATCAGGGATGGTTTTCAGCGACTTATTTTAATGCTCTGTTTTGTGTGGATCTTTTGACAGGGAAAACAGAATATATAGGCTATTTCCCGAAGGAAGAAGCGATTAATGCCTATAGAAATATTGTTTCTTATAATCAATACTTATTTTTTATTCCTTATTATGGAAGTACTTTAGGAATTTATGACAGAAATACAAAAAATATTATAGCGGTGGCTATTCCCTCAGATATTTTAAATAAATTATGTAATCCCAAATTTGCATTTGCGTATGTATATTGCGATTGTCTATATATGTATGGGGCTAATAGTGATATAATTGTGGAATATGATATTGTCTTAAATACATTTAGATTAATTGATAAATTTATGGGTGTAAATGAAATAAAAGGATTTAGGGCATCATATTATCTGCTGGTTGGTGGGAAGATATATACAGTGATTAACGATTTTAGCGCCATAATAGAGATTTCCCCTGAAAATCTTGATTTCAGAATTCTGAATACAGATAATATAAAAAGAAACTTCTACTCTGTTATCGAAAAAAATGGTAAATTATGGATAACAGATATGGTCGGAGAATTATATGAGTATGATTTAGCAGCAGAAAGCTGCCATAGTTATGGTTTGATTGATGAAAACGAAAAAGGAGATGATAGTTTAGGATTATTTTGGAGTACGTATGAGTATAATGACAAAATATATATGGTGGCATTGTTAAATCATGCTTCTTATGTCTTTGATACCATATCAAAAACATGTCAAAAAAATGAGAAATTTAAAATCGAACCACATAGAAAATTTAAATTTCGGACAAATGATGCAATGCCAATTTGGTTTTTGCCTATGCAATGCAACGGAATGTTATACTTCCAGTGGGAGGCTGATTTAACTCTGAGAATACTGGATTTGCGGAACAATCAGTTGAAAACACTTCCGGTTTTGATTGATAAAGAGCATTATTGTAAGGCACTGATGAAACGGAAATTGGAAAGAGATGGTCTTGTTGTTGAAACAGAAGATGATTGTCAATTGGAACTATATCTGGATGAGTTGCGAATAGACTTTGACAGCGGAATGGAGTAATATGGAAGAATATTCGAATACACCTATTTTAAGCATTTGTATCCCTACGTATAACAGAAGAACGATATTGAAAGAAATATTAGATGAATTATTGTTATATCCGAATAATGATATTGAAATTATTATAATTGACAATGCCTCCACGGATGGAACGCGGGAACTTTTAGACAGCTACAGGGACTCGCGATTACAGGTTAAATTTAATAGGAAAAATATAGGGTTAATTGGGAATCAGGTACTTGCTGCTTTTTCTGGAACCGGGAAATATACGTTGTCATTAATGGATAGAGATAAATTGGATTCCGGAAGACTGGTCGACATAACTAAGAGACTGTATCAATTAGATACCCCGCTTATATTGTTAGATTATAAGGAAGAAAAAGAATTTTCTGTATATGGTGGAATGGCTATATCGATAGCATTATTAAGAACCCATCCAAGTTACTTGATTTATAATACAAAAAGTCTGCATAAGACGGTAAAGATTAATGAGTTATACAAAATGATTTCAAATGATATACAGTTACCGTATCCTTATACAGGAGTTATTGGAATGTATTTACTTGCAGAACGTTCTCATATAGCGGTATTACCTAATAAAAATGCAATTACATTGGAAATTAAGAAAGTACCTTCTTATACCCAGTATGGTATTAAGCATAAAACAGTTTATTATGAACCGGAAGGAGCAATAAAAAGATATAAAAAATATATAAGCATATTAAAAAAGAAGTATTCTCATAAAGCATATAAAGAATATATGCCTTATATTTATACAGCTGAATTTTTCAAAGGGACACTTAATCATTATCAGAATAGCCATGGAAAATATATGGCAAGAAAATATAAAATAAGAAAGAAAACAATAAGTGAGTACAATAAATTTTATTTTCTTTTTTTAAAGCAAGCAGTGGATTTGATGATCAAAGATAAAAACTTTGATGTCAAAAATCTGTTTATTATCAATATAACATCATGGTGTATGCTATTTAAAATATATTGTGCAGAAAAACCATTCAGAAATTATGGGAAACTAATCAAAATTGCTGATAGACAACTAGATAAATGGTTATATACAATTGCGTGGTAAACATTAAAAGCACAATATCTGATAATAAACAGTAGGTATAATCTTAGAGAGGAGTTTTTATGCATATTGTATATGTGACATCTGAATTTCCGGGGGAACGAAAAATTGGGGGATTGGCTACCTATGTAAATAATATCTCTGCGATAATGAGTGCAAAAGGTCATAAAGTTACGGTGTTAACATTATCTGATTGGAAAGACAGTGAGTATACACTTGAAAATGGCGTAAAAGTCATTGGGGTAAAAATATATCATTATAAAGGTAAATATTTTCATAAGCAAAAAGGCGAAATTCAAATTGTTATCGATGCATGGCATATATATAAAAAATTGAAATTATATGTAAAATCAAATAAGGTTGATGTCGTGCAGTCTGCAAATATATATGGGATGGGATTATTTAGAACTAAGGTTCCAACAGTTGTTCGCATATCTTCTGATAGCATTGTGTATAAAGAGGCAGATAAGTTCATTTTTGACAGGAAATATTTCGATGGAAAATTTCGCTTTGACGATTGGATGGAGTATATAACGGAGAAAAGGGCAGATGCTGTATTTGGGCCGGGAAATATTATTGGTTCTGTCGTGTCTAAAAGAATACATAGACATGTATCAATAATAGAGTCACCATTTTACATGGAGAACTTGAAAGAAGATGAAGAAATCTATCAAAAGAAACTTAGTCAAAAGAAATATTTCCTGACACATGGTTCACTGCACAATTTAAAAGGGACGAAAGTAGTGGCAGAGTCTCTGCATAGATTGCTGGATAAATATAAAAATATTTATTTCGTATTTGTCGGAACAGACTATAAAATAAATAAAAATGGAACAACGATGAGTGCTGTAGAGTATTTAAAGAGAGCGGCGAAGGAATATAGAGAACGAGTAATTTATTTGGGAGCATTGCAAAAAAATCAACTGGTTCCTGTAATTAAAAATGCTATGGCTTGTATTTTACCTGGCAGAATAGAGAATTTGTCTAATGCATGTATTGAGGCAATGGGACTTGGCAAGATCGTGATAGCTACGGCAAATGCCGGATATGGGCAGTTGATAACACACAGGGAAAGTGGAATACTTTTTAAACGTGATTCGCCAGTAGCGCTTGAAAAAGCAGTGGATTATTTTTTGGCTATGGATGATACACAGAAAGAAAAAATGGAATGTATGGCGCAAGAAATTATAGGGCGTTTGGACGCGGAACATTGTTATCAGAAATTGTTGAAATTATATGAAACTGTGATAGAAGGCGACGAATTGTACACGAGGCAGAAAAGATGAAAAAACCGTTAATATCAGTATTGATGACAATATATAAAGATAAAGATTATTTGTCTGAAGCTATTGAAAGCATATTGAACCAAACTTATAAAAACTTTGAATTTATTATTATTGCAGAGCCGGAGACGCCGGATGAATCATTGGAGATTATTAAGTCATTTCAGGATAAAAGAATTCGGCTGATTATAAATAAAAAACATTTAGGATTTCCTAATTCACTTAATAAAGGAATTAGAATAGCAAGAGGAAAATATATTGCCAGAATGGATGCAGATGATATCAGTCTCCGTAATCGATTGTTGATTCAATTAATATTTATGGAATTTCATGCAAAAATCGTTATGTGTGGCACAAATGTATTTATGATAAATAGTAACGGCGAAATCATGAATAAATCAAGATTTCCGGGGAATGAAAAGGCAATCAGAGTGTGGCTGTATTTTGCATGTGTAATCTTTCATCCAACAGTCATGTTTAGGAAAGATGTATTTATTTCTGAAAGATTTTTTTATAAAGGACAGCAAGCCGAGGATTACGAGCTTTGGACAAGAATTTGTTTGAAGCATAATATTAGAAACTTGCGGAGCGCTTTGTTAAAAAGAAGGATACACAGTGGAAACAGTATTTATTTGTATAGGCAGGAAGTATATAAGAATACTGTAGATGCACAAAAAAGAATGTGGAATAGGCTGGGGATAGTGATAGATATTTCTAAGCCTTTTTATGAAAACGGAGAGCTTACTCCAAGAGAATTAAGGGAAAGGAAAAAATATATTGATAAACTGGAGCAGAAAGTTCCTTTCTTTTTAGGAAAGAAACTAATATTTCAGAATATAAGAAACGAGGTTATTAAAGATTAATGAAAAGATTTAGCAAAGTTATATTAATAAAGAGTTTTAAGCAGTTGATTGCAAAAGAATAAGTATTTTATGCATTATAATAACTTGAGCGGTAGAAAGGAAGAGAAAATGATTATTGAAAAACTTGATATTATATCATATAGGCAGGGGAAATCTTATTATGGTTTTATGATTGGACTGGCTGGAGGAGTAGAATATATTAAAAAAAGCAATAAGAAAATTGTAATTTTGGGCACAGGTGATAATGCTTTTTTTGCTGAGCGATTATTGATTGACAGAGGTATTCGTATAGATTGTTTTGCAGATAATAATCCTGATCTGAAAAATAGAACAATTCATGGAGTTCCTGTTTATTATACTTATGAATTGTTTAAAGAAAAGGAAGAGTATTATTTTGTAATTGCAGTGGACAGAATAAATGATGCGCGTTTTCAATTTAAAATTTACGGGATTGAAAATTATAGTTTTTTCTTCGGAATGCATTACTTTGATTTTATTAACTTAAATCAAGAACTGGATGATAGAATTTTGAAGGCAATTAATTACATAGCCTTTGAAAATGAGGAAGAGAACACAGCATTATCTTTGCGGATTTTTGGTGGAACTACATGCTCAAATGAAAATGCCAAAAGGTTTGGTGTAGTCAACGATTTACTAACATCAACGGGATTTTCGCATTGGTGCTATTTGTGGGAAGATGAGTATTTAAGCAAGAATCAAATATCTTCGATTGCCGAAGTGGGACCCGGGTTCGGACTGATGACACTTGTTACGCTTTTAAAGTATGAGGGTATCTCTGTAGATTGGTATCTGTGGGGGAGGGAGGAAAAAAGAGCTTTAGATGTAGGAGAAATACATTTTTTAAAAAAGATAATAAATAAGTATTCCAATAGAATTAGAGATATTTACGGATATATTGAAAAAGAAAATCTAATGGACGGACATAAATATGACGTGCTAATTATAACAGAAGTATTTGAACATTTTCGTGTTAACCCAGTACAAATGATGAAAAAATTAAAAAGTGCTTTGAAAGATGATGGCAGAATTTTCTTCACTACACCGGATTGGGGACACTTATATTTATATGAAAGTTGGGAGGAATTGAAGCAATGTGAAGAAGTTACATTGGAAGAAATTCAGGATAGAACTATTAATTATAGTCACATTTACCAATATTCTGAAAAGGAGTTAAGGGAAATATTTTCACTAGCAGGGCTGAAAGTTGAAAAATATATGCGTTCTTATTTGGGAAATCATAATTTTATGTTAACAAATAAGTAAAAATGTATATATAAGCGATTTTTTGTTTTGATCAGAATGAAAGGAATGAAAGTGCCTATTGATTATCATCTGTTTGTTTTATGCCAGATAAATATTTTCCAATATATAGCTTAGGAGATAATAATATGCCGGATGAAAAAATGACTGATTGTAATCGGAATACTAAAAATACTATAATATCACCCGTTGATGGAAGAGAAATAAGCTTAGAAGGTTTAACTAGACGACAGCTTAGAGATATACACTATCAGGAAGAAGTAAAAATGGCAAAGCGTATTTTAATGTATCCGCCTTTTTCAGAAGAAAGAAAACAATTATTGAATGAAGGTTATGCATTCGTTGAGACGTTGAAACTGATGTATGAGAGAACGGAAGTGGAAAGCTTTGGCGCATCACCATGGACGGTAAAGGTAGTAACAAATGCAGTAAAGGAGCGGATAAAAAAGACCGGGAAAGCACAGGTGGTTTACGAGGCAGGTGTTGGAATGGGGTATGCTGTCCGAAATATTATTAAAATACCTCATGTTTTATATTATGGATGTGACGTGACTTTATTTCCGGATGTGGCAAGTATGACTAAACAATATAATAATTTAATTTTGCATGAAAGAACCTTATATGAAGATTTGCTGGATATGGAAGATAATTCGATTGATGTGTTTTATGCTGACAATGTAATTGAACATTTATTTCCGGATGAGGCAGATTGCATTTTTGAATTATTATATAGAAAAATGAAGAAAAAAGGAATACTGATTCTATTTATACCGAATTGGCACACAGGGCCACATGATGTGACGAAGTTTTATTTGAAAAAAGGCCAGCCGGCAAAGGGCTTTCATTTTATGGAAATGAGCTGTATGGAGACTACCAGACTGTTATGCCGTCATAGATTTATTCCAAACAAGATTATCAAGAATGGTAAGATAGAGAATGATAGGCTTTGTTTAAAAAATCTAGCGAGGCTTCTTGCTGAGTTTCGGATATCAAAGATAAAAGATAAGAAAGTTCAGTTAGAATTGATGAAATGCGATAATTATAACAGCTATGTTTTTAGTAAATGATAGTTAATGGAGTATGGTATATGAGTGAAAAGAAGAGAATATTAATGATATCGGACTGTGCATTTTATCCACAGAATGAAGGTAATTGCAGAAGAATTTATAATCTTATAAGATCAATGTATGCTGCTGGTTATATTGTTGATTTTCTTTATTATGCGTCTGAAAAGAATAGATATACGAGGCAGATGAAGTTATTTTTAGGAGAAGGGCATTTTTTTTTCTACCGAAGCCCATTAATAAAAATTAGTTTTTTTTGTAGACATAGCACAGGTCGACCGTTGGAAAGGTTCGTGCCGCCCGTTAGAGTGGATAGTAGATATTTACCGGAACTTAATAAAAAAGTTCATGAACTTGTCAGAAAATATAAATATGATGTGGTTTGGTTAGAGTACATATATCAATCAAAACTACTTGAGAGTATAGATACTTCTATTCTTAAAGTAATAGATACCCATGATAGGTTTGCATATCGTAATTTTAATATATTTCCTGTCACACATAAGATGGTAAATTACTCAGTGACATTCTGCGGTGAACGTAAAGCGCTGGGTAGAGCAGACTATGTGATTGCTATTCAGCATGATGAAGAAAAATACTTTAGGAATTTATTAAAAGGAAAAAAGACAAAAGTTATAACTATTGGGGATAATCACAGCATTGTGAAAAATGAAATTCAGAAGAATCATGATATCTGTTTTTGCGGCAGTAGTAATGGATTAAATGAGGATGCCCTGAATTGGTTTATTAATGACATATTTCCAATGATAGTTAGTGAAATAAAAGATTGTAGGCTTATTGTTGCCGGGCGGATTTGTGAAAGAATGAACATAAAAATGAATAAAAATGTGTGCCTTTTGGGTCAGGTCGGGGATATTGATGAGGTATATAAAAATTGTCGGATTGTTATAAATCCTGTCAGGGTGGGAACCGGGTTAAATATAAAATCTATAGAAGCACTTGCTCATTGTAAGCCGTTAGTAGCCACATCAGTAGGAGCCAGAGGATTAAAGTGGAGTGAGCCTATAATATCAATTGCAGATGATGAATTGAGGTTTGCCCAAGAAGTGATTCACTTTTTGGAAGACGATTCCTTGTGTGAGAAATATAGAAGCAATTGTATAAAATTTTTGGAGGAATACAATAGGAATAATATGAATGCAATAAAGAAGATAATGAAATGCGGTGCTTTTCGTGGAGAGGTGGAGATATGAATCAATCGCCGTTAATATCAGTGATTATTCCAATTTATAATGTGGAAAAATTTCTACATGAGTGTGTTGATTCCGTGTTAAATCAAACATACCGAAATATAGAGATAATTTTGGTTGATGATGGGTCTACTGACAAGTGTCCTGAGATTTGTGACGAATATGCCGGAAGTGATAATAGAATAAAAGTAATTCATAAAAGAAATGGTGGATTATCAGACGCAAGAAATTGTGGCTTTAAGGCTTCAAGTGGCGAGTTTATAACATTCGTGGATAGTGATGATTGTATTGCAAAAGAAATGATTGAAGTATTATATACATTATGCCAAAAGAAAAACGTTCAATTAGCGCAATGCAATTATACAATTAAACATAATGATTTTGATAACATAACAGATGGACAGGAACAGGGAACATTAATTAAAAAAGAAAGATGTATGAATGAGTTGTTTGGAACATTCGGAACATCATTTTGTGTTGCATGGGGAAAGTTATTTCATCGGACAGTGCTAAATACGATTGAATTTCCGGTTGGGAAGACTCATGAGGATGTTTATACAACATACTTATATTTTGAGACAGCCGGGCGAATGGTATTCACTACAAAACGTTTATATTACTATCGGCAGCAAGAATTTAGTTTGAAGGCACAGGAGAAAAAAAGACCGGGGCTGGAAGAATTAAAGGCCAACATAGAGAGAGAATATTATTTTAAAAATAAGGGTTATGAACAAGCTTATATAAGTCAGGTGTGGAGAATTATCAACTTGATAAAGTACCTGTACTGTTTAGAATGTGCATATTGGACAACAGAGCAGAAGCGATATATGCATAAGGAATATAGAAGACGTTTTGCTAAAATGAAAAAAGCTAAAATATCTATTGAGTATTGGTTATTTAATTTTATGCCTAATATTTATTGTTTATTTGGCAGGGGAGAGTAGTATGAAGGAAAGAATAGCCTTTTATCCGTTTGTTTCAAGTAATAATGAGTATATAGTAATTATACGCAATATGTTACGCGAACGATATGAATTGGTAGATTATGAGGATTTGAAAAATGGTATCTTGGATATAAAATATATAAGTGCTATTTATCTGAACTGGATAGAAAATGTATTTGATACCAGTGATAAGATAATTCTGGAAGAGGCAAAAAAAAATAATATTCGTATTATATGGGTATTCCACAATAAAATTCCGCATGACTCAACAGATGTAGAGAAAAAAGAAGAGTTAATGCTTTACTTAATGGGAATCAGTGATACCATTCTTATACATTCAAGAAGCAGTTTGACATATTTGGAAAAAAGTTTACCCGGATTGGAAACACAAAAAAAGGTTTTCTATGTTCCACATATGAACTATTGTGGAAAATATTACAGATATGGTGGAAATGTCAGAGAAAAGAATGGGATTGGAGAAGAAAAATTTGTATTTGGATTTATTGGCGCATTAAAAGCCTATAAAAATATTGAATTATTAATGGAAGCATTTCAGGAGGTATCGATACCCAATAGCGTTCTTTTTATTGTCGGATATGCAGAGGATGCTTTATATTATAAAACACTTGAAGACTGTGCAAAAAAATATACAAATGTCGTAATTAAAAACGAATATATATTTAATGCAGAAATGGGATCCTATTTGGATGCTATAGATGTGATGGTATTGCCATATGTTGGAGACAGTAGTTTGAATTCAGGCGCAATGATGATGGCATTTTCATATCAGACTCCTGTTATCATACCAAAGATATCAATGGCACAGGATTTCCCCGAAACACTTTTTTATCCTTATGATTTGGAAAGGGATGCGAAGGAGAGTGTAAAACAAAATCTGTTGGCAGCATTTTATAAGGGGAAGGCAGAAAACAGGAAACTGGGAGAAAGTCTGGAAAAATTAATGCAGTCATTTTATTCAGGAAAAAATGTAGAGAAAACATTGCTGGAAATTTTGGAGAAGCAAGTGAAAAGACCGGAACCCAACTATAAGACGGATGAACATTTGATAGAAGCATATGTGGCAGCCAAGTATAAAGCTTTGATCCTTGATCATACGTTATATACTGCTTGTATTTGGTTAGAGTTGGGAGATAAGAATACAGCACGTTTCTTTCTGGATCATGAGATTCACCATGTCGCTGTATATGGCTATGGCAAACTGGGAAGACGGTTGATCAAGGTCTTGCAGGAGACCGGGATAACAGTTGATTATATTGTTGACAGAAATAAAAATGTTACCAAAAATCTTCCTGTATATGGGATAGATGATTGTTTACCTGCTACACAGGCCATTATTGTAACAGTTGGGGATTTTGAAAATGTAAAATGGGAGTTAACTAAAAAAAGCAGCATAGACGTAATAGATTTAAAAGAAATCATGGAAATTATACAGCGAAATAGGAAATATGAAAGGGACAGAATTTGATGATGAAAATTGCAATTTGGGGAGCGGGAGGATTTGGAAAATACATAATAAAACAACTCCTGCCAAATGATTTAGTTGAAATACAGTGTATAATAGATAACAATGCAGGCTCATCTCAGAAAGTCTGTGGAGTGGATGTTGTTAGTCCGAATATATTTTTGCAGAAGTATGGTAAGGATACAGACTGTGTGCTGGTAGCATTTATGGAAGGTCTGTCTATTTCTAAGCAACTAGAGGATATGGGAATAGAAAAGTATGGATTTATCAGCAAAAGAGTCTTCCATTATAAAATGACATTGGAGTCAGACATATTACAAGATTGTAACATTCTTTGGAATAATGATAAAGAGTTATATATGCCAAGAATGGAAACATTGGAAACGAATGTAGTAGATTTTTGTAATATGAATTGTAAGGGTTGCAGCCACTTTTCAAATATTTTTGATAAAGGAGATTTTGTTCCATATGAAGTGTTTGAGAGAGATATAAAACAGTTATCGGATAAAGTGTTTATTCAACAGTTTAATTTGCTGGGAGGAGAGGTTTTTTATAGTGAGAATCTGGCTGATTACATTAAGTGTTTAAGAAAATATATGCCGAAAACAGCGATTGAACTGGTGACAAACGGAATGCTGATACCCCGACAGAAAGAGGAATTGTTGAAAGTTATACAGCAGGAAAGGGTAACAGTAAGTATAACGGAGTACCCGCCTGTTACAAAGGTAAAAGATAAGATTATGGACAAGCTGGATGAATACCATATATATTATGAATTCAGACCTGTTGTAGAAACCTTCGGTAAAAATATAGACTTATCAGGAAAGAATGAACCCCATGTGGCCCAAAGTAAATGCAGGGAAAGTACATGTCAATTTCTTAGAGCAGGTAAGATTTATAAGTGTCCGTTTTCAGCGTTGGGAAATATATTTTTTAAATATTATAATATTCCGCTTTCATTTGACGAGGGAGCGGATATTTATGCAAGTGACATGAACTGGAAAGAATATGCAGACAATGTAAGGGCAGCGCCGATTGAGCAGTGTCGATATTGCGGCACAGAAGAACGGTTTAGTTGGGAAATGTCTAATAATCCGCAAAAGGAAGAGTGGATTATAGATTATATAAAAAATAATTAAGCAGGAGGAATGAAAATGAAAAAAGGAGTGTTACCAATATTAACAGCCCTGACAGGAGCTGCAGCAGGCGCAGGCACGTTAGGATATCAGAAGGCCAAACAGCATGAGAGGGACTTCAAGGTTATCAAAAAGAATGAGGCGATTTTAAAAATGTTTAATCAGTGGTTGATGATCAAGCAGGAAGGAAAAAGCATTGCGTCGTATCTGGAAGAAAATAATTATAAGAAAGTGGCAATCTATGGCATGAGTTATGCAGGCGAACGGCTTTTGGATGATTTAAAAGGAACAGGGATAGAAGTTGCATATGCAATTGACCAGAATGCGGAAAGAATGTTCGCGGATGTGGAAGTTGTCACGGTGGATGATGTATTAGAGCCTGTAGATGCTGTTATTGTCACAGCAATATACTTTTTTGACGAGATAGAGGAGAAACTGAGTGATCTGATTGACTGTCCGATTATATCTCTGGAGGATATTGTATACGAGCTATAATGTTTGTCAACAATGCATGCCCTGTTAAATAGCCGTTATGGTATTTTGACAGGGCATGCATGAAAGCCGGGAATAGATTAAGGAGTATGAAAAACGATGGCAGCATATACAAAAATTTCGATTATTATTCCCATATATAATGCAGAGGAATATCTGAAACATTGCCTTGACAGTGCCATATCACAGACAATTTCACCGAAAGAAATTATTTGTATAGATGATGGATCGGTGGATCGGTCCGGAGCGATTTTAAAAGAATATGCGGAGAAGTACGACTATATCCATTGCTATACACAGGAGAATCAGGGTGCCGGTGCAGCAAGAAATTATGGACTGCAGCTGGCACAGGGAGAATATGTTGCTTTCTTGGATGCGGATGATATTTATCTTGATATGGATGCGTTGGAAAAGATGTATACAGTGTGTATAAGAGATTGTGTGAAAGTATGTGGTAGTTTTTTGTCAAAAAGTGTGAATGGGCAAATAATATCATTACCTTTGCATAGAAACTCACTAAAAAAGGGTGAACAAGATAAAGTATTATTACAATATAGGGATTATCAATGTGATTACTATTATATTAGTTACATATATTCAAGAAAAATGCTGATGGATAATAATATTAGTTTTCCATCATACAGAAGATATCAAGACCCTCCTTTCTTTGTCAAGGCAATGATAGAAGCTGAAAAGTTCTGTGTTGTACCGGTTGAATTGTACTGTTACAGGGAAGACGAAGCCAGTCTGAACAGAAAGAAAACGTATATTGCGGATGCTCTTAGAGGGATGATCGATAACCTGTCGGCAGCAAAGGATAATGACTTGAAAATACTACATAACATGACGGTTGACAGAATTAATAAAGAATATTATGAGACAATTGTTGAGAAAGCTTTTGACAATGATTTTGAAGTGTTTGACTTGCTTAGAAAAGCTGATTCGATGATTGATTGGAAGTGGTACAATGGAAAAACGAAAGATGAACTCCTGCCTCTTACAATAATCAAAAACATGCAGGATAGCAAGTGGTTTACTAACAGATTAAGCGAGATACAAGAGTCTCATCATGTATTGACCATGTGGTTAAAATCCTATCTTGGAAAAACAATAGAAAACTATTTAAATGACAGGAACATTAATAGAATTGCAATATATGGGTATGGTTTTTTTGGAGAAATGTTGTACAAGTATCTACAGAAGACGCAAATTAATGTCGACTATATAATTGACAAAAGAAAAGAGTTAGATGCTGACGTTAAAGTTGTAGAACCGCAATCCGAATGGCAGCCGGTTGATGCAATTCTTATTTCTCCTTTAGCTTATAACAGTATTTTTGACGAATGGAGAGATAAATTTATTTATCCAACGTACATTTTAAAAAATATATTGATGGAGTTGGCAGAGGATCAGGAGAATAGGAAAGAGAGGTGAGTTAGAATGAAGACGATGGAAATGATTAAGTATTCGGACAAATTTTATAATTCTCTTGTTGATGATATATCACGGGAGATATTTGAAATCCGAATGCAATATGCATTGGACAGAGATATTTGGAAAATGAGACATAAACTTATAGATATCTATGAGGAGCCTTGGATAATTCCGGAACTGGACCGTTTAGTCAATCAATATAGTGATTATAAGCACATCGTTATATTTGGAGCGGGTTTATATGGTAAATATGTTCATAGGCTTCTTATGCATTCGAAATATAAAGATGAGGATATTCTTTTTTGTGACAATGATCCTTTGAAACAAAAAGGTAATTATGACGGGATCCGCGTATTATCTATTGACGAACTGTATACAGAATACAGTGATTCGGTCATTATTGTAGCAATTGCACAAAATGCTGAAGCGGCTATACGTCAGTTAGCACAGGGAGGTATATTTGGAAAGAAAATCCTGATTTCATTTAAGGGAACTTTACATGCAACACGAGGAAATCAATACTTTGACTGCTTTGCGCCTATAAAGGATGAGATTTTCATTGACTGTGGATGCTTTGACGGATTGACTTGTTATAAGTTTGATAAATGGACAAAAGGAGAGTTTGAAAAGATTATCTCCTTTGAGGCAAACCCTGAATTTTATAATCGGTGTCAGAGAGCCATAGGAAAATGGGGCGACAGAGCGAAGTTAGTATGTGCGGGTACATGGGACAAGCCTTGCGAGGTCAGGTTTATAAATGATCATTCTGCCGGATCAAAAGTGTCTGACAGGGGAGGCACGGCTGTGAGGATGGAAAGTATAGATAATATACTTGAAGGTGAGAAAACTACTTTTATAAAGATGGATGTTGAAGGCAGTGAATACAAAAGTCTTGAAGGAGCGAGAAAGACAATAGAGAAGTATCGGCCAAGGCTTGCAATAAGCATTTACCATAAGCCTGAGGACATCGTAGAGCTTCCATATCTTATAAATGAAATAAGAGATGACTATAGATACCAGCTTGTTCAGTATATGTCCGATGGTGACGAGACGGTTCTGTATGCATATTGACTATTTTATATAAAATTAGGAGGTACAAAATGCCCAAAATATCAATTATCATGCCGTCATTCAACGTTGCGCCTTATATCAGAGAGTGTATGGACAGCGTATTATCCCAGACATTAACGGATATTGAAGTGCTTGTGGTAGATGCGGACTCTACAGACGGTACAAGGGAAATTCTGGAAGAATATGCACGAAAAGACAGCAGAGTGATCCTCTTAGATGATGATAAGAAGAGTACAGGTTATGCAAACAATAAGGCGCTGGATCGTGCATCGGGGGAATATGTCGGAATCGTGGAAACAGATGATTATATTGTACCGGAAATGTATGAAAAATTATATCTTTATGCGGAAAAGTATAAGGCGGAGGTTGTAAAGGCAGATTATGATTCGTTTACCACAGTTCAGGGAAAAAGATTATTTGTGACCCATAACCTGCTTGGAGAGAAGAAAAAGTATTATCAGGTGTTGAATCCCAGAAAAAGCAGATATATTTTTTGTGCGGAAATGTTTAACTGGGCAGGAATTTACAGGCGCGACTTTTTAAATCAGTATCAAATCCGCCATCAGGAAACACCGGGAGCAGCGTTTCAGGATAATGGATTTTGGTTTCAGATTTTTGCCTTTGCTCAGAGGGTGGTGTTCGTTCATGAATCATTCTACAGATACCGGAAAGACAATCCGAATTCCTCTATAAATAATAAGAATAAGGTATTCTGTATGTGTGACGAATATGATTTCACCCGGGAAAAAGTCAGGAAGTATCCGGAAATTTGGGATAAGGTATACTATGCATATCTGGGGAAAAGATATGGTGCATGTGCATGGACGCTTCGGAAAGTGGCGCCCGAATTCAGGTATGAATTATGTGAGCGGTTATATGATGATTTTTCAGCAGAGATCAACGATTTGAACGAGATTGATAAAATCTGGGGAAAAAAAGACCCCAATAATAAGCAACTGAGACTGTTGCTGGCAGACAAAGAAGAATATCTGGAATATATGAATAATCTGCTGCAAAGCTATGAAAAAAATATCAGCCGATTGCTTGAGATTTTGAAAGATAAGCAGGTAGTGATATTTGGCTGTGGCAATTGGGGAACAGAGTTGCAGGATTTACTGGCAAGAAACGGAATGGAGATATGTGCATTTTGTGATAATTCTCAGGATAAGCAGGGAAAGAAAATCAATGGAGTGCCCGTTAAGAGCCTGAAAGATATACTTAACGGTATTAAGAATCCATTTTTTATCGTCGCATCGGCATTATACGGTAAAGACATCAGTTATCAATTAACGGAAAACGGAGTAAGCACAGACTATATATTTATTTACAAACATAGTAAGTATTTATGGGATTGATGAGGTATAAAAAGTGGGCCATTTATATGGAGAATTTAACAGTATTATAGTTGATTGTCTGAGCCGGGGAGTGCAAAAATTTGCAATTGTACCGTTAGGTGAAAATGGAATGTTGTTGAAACAAATATTACAGGAACGATATAGTATTACCGATATTTTATTAGTAGATAATTATCTTAACAAGTTCAATGATAATGTGAAGGTATTAGCTGATTTGGATACTTGTGATATAGAGGGACGTTCTTTTATAGTAACCAGTGAGATTGATGAGATTATAGATATTCTTAAAATAATTGTACCGAAAGAACAATTATATATACCTTATTTCACTCCTCAGAATGTTAGCAAGAATGATAGTAAGTTTTCATACGGACCATTAAGCGAATCCTGTTTTGATATTGATTCAATCGGTAAATTCTGCAGTACTGCAGAGGGTTCCTGCGTTGTTGCCAATCATCCTTTGAGTGCGGTTTCCACACATGAGTTTATGTATTCTTCCTATCACTTTCCGCAAATTAAGATAGAGCAGAAAAGATTGGGATGGCAAGAATTTAATCCTAAGAAAACGAAAATAGGAAATGATGTCTGGATCGGAAGAAATGTTATTATATTGAACGGCGCTTCCATCGGAAATGGTGCAGTGGTTGGCGCGGGTGCGGTTGTGACAAAGGATATTCCTGATTATGCAATTGCGGTGGGAAATCCGGCGAGGGTCATTAAGTATCGTTTTACACAGGAACAGATAGACAAGTTGAATGAGATAAAGTGGTGGGACTGGCCTTTGGAAAAAATAGAAGCTTGTTATGAAGACTTTAAGGACATTAATCTATTTCTACAAAAACATTACAAAAAGAACTAATCGTATTGGCGGTCTGTATATAAAAAGGAGGAAACATTGAAGTTGAAAGTATTGATTTGGGGAACGGGTAATGAGTATGCTATGTATATAGAGGAAATTGGTATACTAATCGAAGAAGGAAAGATAGAAATTCTGGCCTTAATAAACGATAAAGATGTAAAGGAATTGGATGGTTATCCGGTTATTTCTAAAGATGACATTAAAATGTATCAATATGACCATATAATCATTGCAACAGGGGAGGAAAAAGAACGCAGCATACGTAGAGATATGGAATCGGTTGGAATAGATCAAAGCAAAGTCAGCAATATTCGAGAATTTGTTGCAGAATATGGTGATCCTGACAAATATTACCGTCAAAATGTCAACGGGCAGATCAAGATATTACAGGAACTTTTAGATGCAACGGATGAGCAGATTACAGATTATGATTGGATGTATGGCAGGATTTGTGAATATGGTATATTTCGTTTTGTTAATGATTTACGTCAATTGGAGGATGTCCATTGGACGCGATATGGAATATTGCAGATTGCAGAGGAATTCACAAAGTTTTGTTGCTACTTAAGTACATTAACTATCAATACAGCGATTGAACTGGGAGTGGCTAAAGGTCGTTCTTCCTATCTCATGTGTGCGATTTTACAACGAAAGAATCCTGGTTTAGAGTATAATTTAGTTGATATTGATGATCAGTTAGATGCTTATGAGGAATATTTGGAGGTATTACCTTCTATGAAGAAAATTATGCCGTCTACTTCAGAAGATTTTAAAAACAATGTGTATGATTTTGTTTTTATAGATGCAGATCATTCATATAACGGATCTATGTCTGATTGGCTTAATTTAGGCCAATATGCAAATGTTCTGACTGCTTTTCATGATGTATATGCGCACGAATATGATGGATACGATGGAGGAATAGTTCGGACTTGGAAAGAAGTTCTGGAGTTGACGAAAGGAAAACAATATAGAGTTTTTTCGCAATATCCCGACAGGTGGATGGGAATAGGATGTATAGAGCATCAAAAATAGGTTAGAAGCAGACAAAAAACAGGAGATTAAAAATGTTAAGCACTACTATGTATTATGAACCACAGGAAATATTACGTTCATTAAAGCATCATGAACAGGAAATGAATAATGAGCAGTTAGGATTTTTGTGTGGATTGCTAAAAGAGAAAAGACCTAAAAAAGTCGTTGAAGTTGGAGTTGCTGCCGGGGGAACAACTTGTGTTATATTAAAGTGTATAGAATCCCTTGGAGAAAAAGCTGAAGTATATTCTGTTGATCTTAATGAAAATTATTGGAGAAATCAGTCTAAGAAAACAGGTTATATGTTAGAGGAAATTCCAACGGAATTAAAAGAAAATCATAAACTTCTCACCGGAAAATATTTGGCAGAAAGGTTGGATGAAATTGCACCGGAGCGGGATATTGATTTTTTGATTCTTGATACAGTTCATTCGTTGCCGGGGGAATTGTTTGATTTTATTGCTGCTTATCCCTATTTGAGTCAAAATGCCATGGTGGTATTACATGATATTGTTTTGAATCATCTAGATGGATGCTTTGAAGCTTTTGCTACCAAGATTGTATTTGATGTAGTATCAGCTGATAAATATTATCTATTAGATACCCACACACAAGAAAATATGAAGGCAGGAATAGAAAATATAGCAGCGTTTCAGATTAATAATGATACAAAAAAATATATGGAAGATTGTTTTTCCGCACTATCCATTACTTGGGCTTACTTTCCGGAAGAAGAGGAGTTGAATCTTTATAGAAAGCTTGTTGAAAGAGAATATGATGATTTGTGTTTAAGATTATGGGATTGTGCTGTAAAAATGCAAAGACTGACTTGTTCCACCAAATATGTAGAACAGGATATTGGCAGTTGGAACAATTTTAAAGAATTGAAAAGAAAATGGCGTTTGGCAAGTAAAATTTGTATTTATGGATTCGGAACGAAGGGTAAAACCTATTTGGATTATGCTTTAAGGGAAGGATTAAGGGTTGATGCAATTGTTGTTTCTGATGTACAACCTACAGAAAATATAATTGTAGAAAAAATTCCTGTTTATCATATATCAGAAGTGCCATTTTTACCGGAAGAATGTACCTTTATTAATGCCGGAGAGCGAGAGGATTCTATAAAAGCAATTGCAAATAATATTAGGTATGCAGGATATTATAAGATTTTGAATGGATAAGGAGACCAACATATGCCAAAAGTCACAATCGTAATCCCTGTCTTGAATGTCCGGCCCTACATAGAAGAGTGTCTTGACAGTGTAGTAAACCAGACCCTCACTGATATTGAGATTTTCTGTGTGGATGCGGGTTCGACAGACGGGACGCTGGAGATTGAGCAGGAATATGCCCGAAAGGATTCCAGAATTACAATACTTGACGATTCGGCGCACAGCACAGGGTATGCCAAGAATCTCGGATTTCAGCTTGCGCATAGTAAATATGTGGCAATCGTAGAGTCAGATGACTACATTGCCTTGGATATGATGGAGAAGCTGTACGATACGGCGGAGAAATATGAACTTGACATGGTGAAAGGTAACTACAGATCCTTTCTCGGAGAGGGAGAGTCACGGTTATTTGCAGACAAGGCAGTCTCTCTGAATCGGGAAGATTACGGGAAGGTGATTAATCCGCAGTCTGACAACCGTTTTTTCGGATGGGACATGTATACATGGACAGGGTTGTATAGGAAATCGTTTCTGGACACATATCATATCAGGCACAATGAGTCAAAAGGTGCCGCCTTTCAGGATGTTGGCTTCTGGTTTCAGACATTCTGCTATGCAGAGCGTGTTTATCTGATGACGGATTATTTTTATCATTACAGACGGGACAATCCTAATGCATCAGTCAAGAATCCGAACCGGACGTTTATCATGTGTGATGAATACAAATTTGTAAAGGATGTCATTTCCAAAGATGAGCAGACTTGGAACAGAGTATTGCCCGCCTATTATCATGAACTGTTCCGTAGCTATTTTGTGACTTATGAGCGTCTTGCAGAGCAGTTGAAACCGGATTTTGCCAAGCGCTTTTATATGGAGATGAGGGAAGGATACGAGCAGGGACATGTACACCGGGAATTGTTTGACAGTTATGAGTTGGCATATCTGGATGTCCTGCTAGAATCAAAGCAAAAGTTTATGGACAGGCTTGCGGACCAGAAGCAGAGTGCAGGGCAAAAGCGGCAGGAGTTGTATGAACGAATTAAGGATCATGAGAACTGCATTATTTTCTCAGCGGGAAGTCATGGGAGTAATCTGCAGATTATGCTTAAGCAATACTTTGATAAGGATGCGGCAGCATTTTGTGATAACAGCCCGGAGAAAAACGGTAAAATCATCAATGGAGTCAGAATTTTTAGTCTCGATGAGGCAATGCAGAATTATCCCGATGCGGTTTATCTGATTGCAAATAAAAAATACGGAGCGGAAATATGTAAACAATTGTCTCACAGTGGGGTAGAAGAAGCACGCATTATCCACTGCAGGGTAGAGGAATTGATTGACGGATTTCTTTAGAAAGGAGTAAATTCATTGATATGAAACTGGCAATTTTAGGAGGCGGTCTTGCTGCCATCAGTCTTGCATATTTTTTGCAGGATGATGAGCGGATCGAGGAAATCACGATATTTGAAAAAGAGGATGCCATAGGCGGATTGTGCCGCAGTATCCGCAAGGACGGTTATACCTATGATATCGGTCCGCACATTCTCTTTTCAAAGGATAAGGAAATGCTTAACCTGATGCTTGAGGTGACGCCGGAGACGAATAAGCTGAGACGTTCCAATCAGATCATTCATAAAGGGAAATATGTGCAGTATCCGTTTGAGAATGACCTTTCCAAACTGCCGGCTGAGGATTTGAATTATGCAGTGACAGCGTTTCAGAACAATCCATATGAGAATTATGAGGCGCAGAACATGCTGCAGTTCTTCCTGAAGACTTTCGGGGAAGGCATTACAAACCTTTATTTAAGGCCATATAATGAGAAAATCTGGAAACATGATCCTTCCTTTATGGATACGCAGATGGTGGAGCGTATTCCAAAGCCGACGGATGAGGAAATTATGCGCAGCGCTGCAGGCGAAACGGTGGACGGTTATGTGCATCAGCTTTATTTTGATTTTCCCAAAGAGGGCGGTATCGAGGCAGTTGTCAGGGGATTTGCCGACAGGCTGGGTGAGAAGTGTAAGGTGATGCTAAACCAAGAGCTGCTTGAAGTTGACAGGGGCAGCCAAGGATATAAAATAAAAAGTACGGAAGCAGAGTATCTGTTTGACAAAATAGTATCGACAATTCCTGTGCAGGAATTGACAAGTATCTATAAGGATGCTGCACATGAAATAGGAGAGTATGTACAGGATTTAAAATATAATTCTATTATCATTGCTTTTGTAAAGACAAAGAAGGATCTAAGCGGCGCTAATTTTGCTTTTATGACGGCTGATAAAAATATACTTTTTCATAGAATATCCAAGATGGATTTCCTGGGTGATGCATATAAAAGTGATGGCGCGACATACATGGTGGAGGTGACTTTCCGGCAGAAGGACTGGATAGACCGGCTTTCGGAAGCGGAACTGAAGCAAAAGATTACAGAGGGTCTGGAAGCGATTCAATTTATAGACGGTCCGGAGGAAGCGGAATTTATCAATATTACCAAGACGCAGTATGCCTATGTGATCTATGACCTGAACCACAAGAAAAATATGGAAGCTGTCCGGGCTTATTACAGCTCGCAGGGTGTGTATCTGAACGGACGCTTTGGAAATTTTGAATACTGGAATATGGACAAGGTGCTGCGGGAGAGTAAGAAGCTTGCAGACACGTTTTTGGAGGAGAACTAAGGATATGATAATCACAAAAACCCCTTTCCGCATCAGTTTTGCCGGAGGCGGAAGCGATATGGCGGACTTTTACAGGGAACATGGCGGCTGTGTTCTAAGTACAAGTATCAACAGATATATGTATCTGAGCCTGCACCCATACTTTGACAGCAAGAAGACTGCCCTGAAATATTCACAGACGGAGATCGTAGACGATTTGAATGAAATAAACCACACGATTTTCCGCTGTGTGCTGAATGACAAGGCAATTGAAGGTGTGGAAATCAGCAGTACAGCCGATGTGCCAAGCGGCACAGGGCTTGGTTCGTCAAGCTCCTTCACAGTCGGACTGCTTCATACATTATACTGTTATAAAGGCAAATACATATCAAAGGCCAAGTTGGCGGAGGAAGCCTGTAAAGTTGAGATTGAAAAGATTGGCAATCCCATCGGCAAGCAGGATCAGTATGCGGCGGCATTTGGGGGCTTAAATTATATCACATTCCATCAGGACGACACCGTATCGGTAGAGCCTGTTATAGCAAAGTCAGAAACCATTCGCGATCTGCAGGAGAATCTTGTGATGTTCTATACGGGGATCACGCATGATGCGAATGCAATACTCGCTGAGCAGAAAAAGAATATTTCGCAGGAAGAAAAGACGAAGAATCTGATACAGATGTGCCGGCTTGCGCGGGATATGAAGCATTCTCTTGAGAATAATGAGCTTTCTGATTTCGGGGCTATTTTAAATGAAGGATGGCAGCGCAAGAGGGAACTGGCAGGCGGCATATCCAGTCCTAAGATTGATGAGTTGTATGAAACAGCCCTTCGAAACGGAGCTGAAGGCGGAAAACTGCTTGGAGCGGGCGGAGGCGGATTTTTACTTTTCTATTGTCCGAAGGAGAAACAGGAACGTTTGAAGAATCAGCTGCGCTTGAAAGTTTTTCCTTTCTCATTTGAGCATGATGGAAGCTCCGTGGTATATATCGGTGACAAATATTGGGATTAGCTTAAATTGGAGGTTTAAGGATGAAGACAATGGTGATTGGCGGTGCGGGTTTTATCGGGAGTCATTTATGTGATGCACTGCTTGCAGAAGGACATGAGGTTATTTGCGTAGACAATTTCTCACTTGGAACAAAAGAGAATATCGGACATTTGCAGGGGAAGGAAAAGTTCACCTTATGTGAAGCGGATGCGGCGGATAAAGAAGCATTGGATGGGATTTTTGAGAGGACGCAGCCGGAGACTGTTTATCATCTGGCGGCAAATTCGGACATACAGGCAAGCGCGGTTAATCCTGATGTGGAGTACAGGAATACTTATACAACTACTTATAACGTGCTTTACTGTATGAGAAAATATGGCGTAAAGAGGTTGTTTTTTGCTTCGACTTCTGCTGTTTACGGAGACAAGCGGGATGTGCTTTTGGACGAGAACACGCCAAATCTTTCCCCGATTTCCTATTACGGTGCGGCGAAACTGGGAAGCGAAGCATTGATCAGTGCTTTTACATATATGAATGATATGCGTTCGCTTGTATTCCGTTTCCCAAATGTGATCGGTCCCAGGCTGACACACGGGGTTATATTTGATTTTATAAAGAAACTGCAAAAAGACTGTTCGCAGCTCGAAATACTGGGAGACGGCAGGCAAACGAAACCATATATTTATGTGACCGATTTGGTGAATGCCATTGTCAGTTTTACTTCATCTGATGGTGAAAAAGTGACCGGAGTGGAGCTTTATAATCTCGGTGTTGACGGGGAAACCAGTGTGACGCATATTGCGGATATTCTCTGCGAGGAAATGGGATTGCAGGCTGTGCAGTATCATTACACGGGCGGTGAAGGCGGATGGAAAGGAGATGTGCCGCGCTTCCGGTACTGTATTGATAAGATACACAGTGCAGGATGGAAGGCGGAGTGTACGTCGGATGAGGCGGTAAGAAAAACGGTACGGGAAGTTTTGAACATACACTGAAACTGTAAATATTAAGAAGGTAAAGGATCAGTATATGCTGGAAAAATATGTAGCAGTCATACAGGCGGGTGGGAAAGGGACCAGAATGGAATCGCTGACAAAGGGTGAGATTCCCAAGCCGCTGTTGGAAATCAACGGTAAGACGATGATAGAATGGCAGATTGAAAATGCCGGAAAATACGGTATTCAGGAATTTGTACTTATTGTTGGGCATCTGGGTGAGAAGATAAAAGAATACTTTCAGGATGGTGCAAAGCTGGGAATACATCTTACCTACATAGAAGAAAAAGAGCCGCTTGGTTCGGCAGGATCACTGTACTATCTAAAGAATAAGTTGCATAATGATAACTTTATACTGATCTTTGGCGATGTGATGTTTGATATGGACCTGGAACGCATGGTACACTTTCATGAAAGGCACAACGCCTTTGCGACACTTGCGGTACACCCCAATACACATCCCTATGATTCTGATTTGGTCATGATGAACGATGAGGGACAGGTAACAGGTTTTGACGCAAAGACGAATGACAGGACATACTGGTATAGAAATCTTGTTAATGCAGGAATCTACGTATTGTCAGACCGGCTGATCGCGGGTTTAGCGGAACCGCAGAAACTCGACCTGGAAAAAGACTTGATTTTTCCTGCTATCACATCAGGGAAAGTATATGGATATCAGACAACAGAATATATAAGGGATGCAGGTACACCGGACAGGTTCCATGAAGTCGGCATGGAGCAGAAGAATGGCCTCTGGGAAATGAAAAATCTTAAAAAAAAGCAAAAATGTATCTTCATTGACGGGGATGGCACATTGAATGTTTATAAAGGGCTGATTGCTGATATTGATGCATTTGAACTGGAAAAAGGAGCGGCGGAGGCAGTCGGACTCATAAACAGGAGCGGTTATCTTGTCATCGTGGCGACGAACCAGCCTGTAGTGTCAAGAGGAGTGTGCGAAATATCTGATGTAGAGCATATCCATAGGAAAATGGAAGTGCTTTTAGGCAGGCAGGGGGCATATGTTGACGATACCGGAATGATAATGCAGATGGCAGCAAAGCATAACATAGACCTGTCAGAGTCCTATATGATAGGTGACAGCACTGTAGACATTCAGACAGGAATCAATGCGGGATTAAAAACAGTTCTGGTAAAAACAGGACAGGCAGGTACGGATAGGAAATATGATGTAAAGGCGGATTTTGAGGCGGACAATATACAGGAGGCCGTAAAACTTATTCTGGAAAAAGAGGGGATATAATAAATGACGGATTATACAGAACAAATCGCGAATTATTTGGAGATGGAGAAGAAAGTGCTGGAAAACCTGCCTAAAGAAGACATCAGCACGGTTATGAATGTTTTGGAAACGGCGAGACTTAACCGAAACAGAATCTTTATCTGTGGAAATGGAGGCAGTGCATCAACCGCATCACATTATGAATGTGACTTTAATAAAGGCGTGAGCTATGACCAAGATATCAAATATGATTTTGAGTGTTTAAGTGACAATGTTCCGATGATGATGGCAATTGCAAATGATATCGGATATGATGATATTTTTGTGGTTCCGCTCCGGAACAAACTGAATAAGGGTGACGTGGTGATCGGAATTTCGGGGAGCGGTAATTCTGAAAATGTAGTAAGGGCACTTGCCTATGCCAATGAAACGGGTGCTGAAACCATTGCAATCTGTGGTTACAGTGGAGGCAAAATAAAAGAACTTGCGAAGTATAATATTCATGTAAAAATTGACAACATGCAGATTGTGGAGGATGTGCACCTGATGCTGGATCATTTGATGATGTATATCCTGTCAGGGGGTCGGGGCTGCTGATGAACAGTTATCTTATTACAGGTGCAACAGGCTATATAGGCTCCATGCTGGTAAAACACATAAATGAAACAGACGAAAATGCGAGCATAACAGCCTTGGTGCGCAACAGATCCAAAGCAGAAAATATGCTGCCGCATGGGGTGGAGATTATAGAGTCGGATCTATGTGACAGGCGGTGTGAAGAACGGCTGACAGAAGCAGGAATCAGAGCAGACTATATCATCCACTGCGCTTCCGTCACTGCGTCTGCCGAGATGATATCCCGTCCCGTGGAGGTGACGGAGAGCATTGTCAACATGACACAGAATATATTGGGGTTCGCAAGGCACAACCGGGTCAAAAGCATGGTGTACCTCTCCAGCATGGAGGTGTATGGAAGCATCAGCAATGTGGACGGGCATCGCATAACGGAGGAAGAAGTTTCGCGAGGGGAAGTGGAATTACTGGCCTCCCGCAGCTGCTATCCTTTAGGTAAACGTATGGCAGAAAATATCTGCTATTCTTATTATACAGAATATGGCATTCCGGTTAAAATTGCCCGACTTGCGCAGACTTTCGGGGAAGGAGTTCTGCCATCGGATAAACGCGTTTTTGCCCAATTTGCTAAAGCAGTCAAAGAGAACAAAGATATTGTGCTTCATACACAGGGGCGTTCCATGGGAAATTACTGTGGGATTCATGATGCCATATCGGGAATTATGACTATTCTGGAAAAAGGGGTAAACGGAGAAGCCTACAATGTGGTAAATGAGGCCAACACTATGGAAATCCGACAGATGGCAGAGTTTGTGGCAAACACAATAGCGAGGGGCAAAATAAAGGTGGTATATGATGTAGCAGAGAATAACCAATATGGTTATGCAGCCGACACGTCGCTTCGTCTGTCAGGCGGAAAACTCGTGTCCTTGGGGTGGGAGCCTAAGGAGGATTTGGGGGATATGTACGCCCAACTCATTATGGGCAGCGCCGGGTGAAACAACCCTTGCATCTTCCCACGATTTGTTATATGATAATCCTATATTTTCATAAGAGCTTGTTGGGATGCATAGCATATGCATCGGACGGAGATAATTAAACTCTTGGAGGTATCTGCAATGAGTGAGACATATGTGGAG
>JAFLTH010000022.1 GCA_022510525.1 Lachnospiraceae bacterium
AATCTTCTAAGGGAAGAAGAGATAAGAGAAGAGCAAACTGGAAAATGACTGCTCCCACATTGGTAAAATGCAGCAAGTGCGGTTCACTTATGGTACCTCACAGAGTATGTAAGAAATGCGGAACTTATAACAAAAAAGAAATCATTGCAGTTGACTAAGACGAAAAATAAAGGCTTCTCGAGGAATCGAGGAGCTTTATTTTTCATATTCCGGTGGGGAATTTTTGCCCAATAGCTTGATTTTTATACTATGGTTTAGTATATTAATATAAGGTGCCATGAGAATTAATAGAGAGGGGTTACTATGGGCGATTATGTAAATGTAGCGCTTGACGCCATGGGCGGTGATAATGCGCCTAAAGAGATTATTAAGGGCGCCATAGAGGCGATTAATGAGAATAATAAGGTAAAAGTATATCTTACCGGAAAAGGAGACGTAATAAAGACCGAACTCGAAGGTTATACTTATCCGGAAGAGCAGCTTGTTATAATAAATGCGGAAGAGATTATTGAAAATGCGGAGCCGCCGGTTATGGCAATCCGCAAGAAGAAGGATTCCTCTCTGGTCAAAGCGCTTAATTTGGTTAAAGACGGAACCTGTGATGCCTATGTTTCGGCCGGAAGCACGGGAGCAACCCTGGTTGGCGGGCAAGTCATCGTAGGACGTATCAAAGGCGTGGAAAGACCTCCGCTTGCACCTGTAATCCCCACCGAAAACGGCTGTGCGCTGTTGGTGGACTGTGGTGCGAATGTAGATGCAAGACCGTCTCATCTGGTGCAGTTTGCAAAGATGGGTTCAATATATATGGAGAATGTCATGAATGTGAAATCTCCAAAAGTTGCTATTGTCAATATCGGTGCGGAAGAGGATAAGGGGAATGCACTTGTCAAAGAGACTTTTCCGCTGCTTAAGAACTGTCCCGATATCAACTTTATAGGAAGCATAGAAGCGAGGGATATTCCTTCGGGAATGGCAGATGTTATAGTTTGCGAAGCTTTTGTGGGAAATGTAATACTTAAAATGTATGAAGGCGTCGGTGCAACCCTGATCAAAAAGGTAAAAGCCGGGATGATGACAACTCTTCGCAGTAAAATCGGTGCACTTTTAGTAAAGCCTGCTTTGAAGCAGACTCTCAAAGCTTTCGATCTTGAGCAGTATGGCGGGGCTCCTATGCTCGGATTAAACGGTTTGGTTGTTAAAACGCATGGCAGTTCAACTTCGATTGAGATTAAGAACTCTATTTTACAATGTATTACTTTTAAAGAACAGAGAATAAACGAAAAAATAAGAGAAAAAATTACCGTACAGGATTAAGGAAGGCTGTTTAAATGGAATTTGATAAACTTAAAAAAACAATTGCAGATGTTTTAAATGTAGATCCGGAAGAGGTGACAATGGAAACCACTTTTATGGAAGATCTGGGCGCCGATTCACTGGATATATTTCAGATTGTTATGGCCATCGAGGAAGAGTTTAATATGGAAATTCCGGCAGAGAAAGTGGAACATATTACAACGGTAAGAGAAGCGGTTAATTTAATCAAGGATTCTATAGATTCAGCAGTATAAAAATCGTTCGGGTAATAATAAAAGCGCAAGATGCTGAGCTTGCGCTTTTTAAAATTAATATGTTGCGTGGTTTACATAACTAAGAAAGCTAAAAGTATATGATAAAAAAAAATTTAGATGAACTGGAAAATAAAATATGCTATCATTTTAATGATAAGCTGTTACTCAGGCAGGCATTGACACACAGCTCTTTTGCCAACGAGCAGAAAATCAATAAATACGCCGATTATGAACGTCTGGAGTTTTTAGGTGATGCAATACTGGAGTTGGTGTCGAGCGAATTTCTTTTTCACAACAATATTACTATGAAGGAAGGGGAACTTACAAAGTTAAGGGCCTCTATAGTATGTGAATCCGCACTTGCTTACTGTGCAAGAGACTTCGGCCTCGAAGAATATATTCTGCTTGGCAAGGGTGAAGAAATGACAGGGGGCAGAACCAAGGATTCAATCATATCCGATGTAATGGAAGCCATTATAGGCGCAATCTACCTTGACAGCGGCATGGACAAGGCTTCTGACTATATTCATAAGTTTATCCTGTCGGACCTTGAGCACAAACAGCTTTTCTATGATGCAAAGACGATGCTGCAGGAACTGGTGCAGCATGAAAATAAGGGAATGCTAAACTACGCTCTTATTTCAGAAAAAGGACCTGACCATGACAAAATATTTGTGGTTGAAGCCCAAATAGATAATAAAAAGATAGGCACCGGCACCGGCAGGACAAAAAAAGCCGCCGAACAGCAGGCCGCCTATGAAGCATTAAAATTTTTACAAAACTAATTTTGATAACCGAACCAAGGTTGACCCACGAACAGGAGTTTATATATGTACTTAAAGAGCATAGAAGTCCAAGGCTTCAAATCTTTCGCAAATAAAATCACATTCAAGTTCCACAACGGCATCACAGGTATAGTAGGCCCTAACGGCAGCGGTAAAAGCAATGTCGCGGATGCGGTAAGATGGGTGCTTGGCGAGCAGCGTATCAAGCAGCTGCGTGGTGCATCCATGCAGGATGTAATCTTTTCCGGAACAGAGCTTCGTAAAGCCCTCGGTTATGCTTATGTTGCGATTACACTGGATAATTCCGACCATCAGCTTGCCATAGACTATAATGAGGTTACCGTCTCAAGACGACTGTACCGTTCGGGCGAAAGTGAGTACATGATTAACGGAACAATCTGCCGTCTTAAGGATGTCAATGAACTTTTCTACGATACCGGTATCGGTAAAGAGGGCTATTCCATCATTGGGCAGGGTCAGATTGATAAGATTCTCAGCGGTAAGCCGGAGGAACGGCGTGAGCTTTTTGACGAGGCTGCCGGAATTGTAAAATTTAAAAGGAGAAAATATGCGGCCCAGAAGAAGCTGGAGGATGAGAAACAGAATCTTGTCCGTATCAATGATATTCTGGCCGAGTTGGAGAAACAGGTAGGTCCCCTTGAAAAGCAAGCCGAAAAAGCGAGAATTTATTTACGAAAAAGAGAAGAATTGAAAACTCTGGATATCAATGCCTTCCTTGTGGAAAATATAAGCATTAAAGAACAGCTTGATTCTGTAGCCGAAAAATTTGATATTGCCAATAATGATTTGGAAGATACCACACAGAAATATGAGAATATTAAGGAAGAGTATGAGCAGATAGAGAGTAAGTTAGAGCAGCTTGACAGGGAGATTGAGCAGGCAAGAAGCTCGCTTGCCAATACGGGAGTAATGCGCTCTAAATTAGAGGGTGAGGTAAATGTCTTAAAAGAGCAGATAAATGCTGCTCAGGGCAATGAAGAGCACCTCCGTACAAGAATTGAAAATCTGCAGTCTGTAATTAAGGAAAAAGATCAGGAAAAGGACGGAATTTTAAAGGACAAGTCGGAAATTGATGAAAGCTTAAGCAGTCTGGAAAAAGAACGTGAAGAAGCAAGAGCTCTTTTGGAAAGTGTACAGAATAAGATAGAAGAGCTGAATAATAACATTGAAAGCGGTAAGAACACAATTATTGATGCCTTGAATAACAGGGCGACCATCAAGTCCAAGATGGGACGCTTTGATACGATGATTGAACAGATTCAGATAAGAAAAGCGGAGTTGAATTCAAGGATTCTGCGCGCCAAATCCGATGAGGCGGCACAGGCTGAGACAATCAAAAATTTAGAGGAAGAGTTTGAGAAAGTAAATAAAGCGATCCAGAAACTTAAGGATGATCAGGAAACAATGGAGGAAAATCTTGCCGGAATGCGTGAAGAACTGGCAGGAAAGGATCAGAAACTGAGAGATACACAGGTTTTGTATCATCAGGAAAAATCCAAGTTAGAAGCGCTTTCCAACCTGACCGAGCGTTATGAGGGTTACGGCGGTGCCGTTAAGGCGGTTATGGAGCAGAAGTCGGATAAAAAGGGAATAATCGGCGTTGTGGCGGATATTATCAAGGTAGATGAAAAGTATGAGACCGCAATTGAGGTGGCACTCGGAGGTAATATCCAGAATATTGTTACCGAGGATGAAGAAACAGCAAAGAGCATGATTGCTTTTCTCAAAAGAACAAGGGCCGGCCGTGCAACCTTCCTTCCGCTTACAAGCATCAAGAATCCGCAGGAATTTAAAAATCCGGAGGCTCTTAATGAAAAAGGCGTAATCGGCATGGCTGATGAGCTTGTAAAAGTGGACAAGAAGTATAAAGACGTTGCAAAATCCATGCTGGGAAGGATAGTGGTTGTCGATAATGTTGACAATGCGGTTAAAATCGCCGGAAAGTTCCAGTATAGTATCAGAATGGTAACTCTTGAAGGCGAGCTGCTGGTTCCGGGCGGAGCCATCAGCGGAGGTAACTTCAAGAATAACAGCAATCTTCTTGGACGCCGTCGTGAGATGGAAGAATTAGAGAAAAAAGTAAAGCAGTATGTGATAGAAATTGATAAGATTCTGGAGGATATAGAGGATACTAAGGCCAGAAGAAATAAACTGCGCCTTGCGATAGAAGATATAAAAGGACAGCTTCAGCGCAAGTTTATCGAGCAGAATACCGCAAGACTGAATGTGAGCCAGGCTAGGGAGCGTAAGGATGAAGCTGCTGAGGGCTTTGGCGAGCTTAAATCGGAAGAGCAGGAAATGGATGCTCAGATGATGGAAATACAATCCGAAAAAGAAGCAATACTCAAAGAACTGGAAGCTTCTGAGCAGTTAGAGAAAAATGTGGAAGCACAGATAGAGGTATTCCAGACTCAGTTGGAAGATGAACGTGCCAGGGAAACAGAGCAGTCTGCAAAGGTTTCGGAGTGGGATGTTGAAGTTGAGAAGATGCGTCAGAAAGAGGATTTCCATAAACAGAATGTAGACCGTATAAATGCAGAAATTGAACGTTATGAGTCAGAACTTAATGAAGTTAAAGAGGGGCTGCAGCTGGGTAAGGAAGAAGTAGAGAGGAAAAAGGAAAGTATTCTTGAAATAGAAAAGACTATCCTTGCTTCGCATACAACGCAGTCTGATACGGAAATTAAACTTAATGAAGACCTTAAATCCAAAGAAGAGTTATCAACCAGACAGAAGAACTTTTTTACGGAAAGAGAAGAACTTTCACAGAAGATGACCTCACTTGATAAGGAGGTTTATCGTCTGAATGCCCAGAAAGAAAAGCTTGAAGAGTCTATTGAATCCCAGATTAACTATATGTGGGATGAGTATGAGATTACTTTGTCGGATGCTTCCGCGCTCCGCAACGAAGAAATGACAGATCTGTCAGTTATGAAGAAGGATATTTCCAAATTGAAGGATGAAATCCGAAAGCTTGGAGATGTCAACGTCAATGCAATTGAAGACTACAGGAATATTATGGAAAGGTATACTTTCCTGAAGACACAGCATGATGATCTGGTTGAGGCGGAGAAAACTCTTCAGGGTATTATAGAAGAACTTGATACTTCTATGCGCAAGCAGTTCAATGAGAAGTTTGCGGAAATAAACAGAGAGTTTGATAAGGTGTTTAAAGAACTTTTCGGAGGCGGAAAGGGAACCCTTGAACTGATAGAGGATGAGGATATATTGGAGGCAGGTATACGTATAATTGCGCAACCCCCCGGCAAGAAGCTGGTAAATATGATGCAGATGTCCGGTGGAGAAAAGTCACTTACGGCAATCTGCCTGCTCTTTGCCATCCAGAATCTGAAACCCTCTCCTTTCTGTCTGCTAGATGAGATTGAAGCTGCATTGGATGAAAATAACGTAGGACGTTTTGCAAAATACTTACATAAACTGACCAAGAATACACAGTTTATTGTTATAACACATAGACGCGGTACTATGGAAAAGGCTGACCGCCTATATGGTATTACCATGCAGGAAAAGGGAATTTCCACGCTGGTAAGCGTAAATTTGATTGATAAGGAATTGGATGATTAATGAGTGAAGAAAAGAAGAGTTTTTTTGGCAGATTAAAAGAAGGTTTATCTAAGACAAGAAATAATATAGTATCGGGAATTGATTCGGTTTTTAACGGTTTTTCGAATATAGATGAAGATTTTTACGAAGAACTGGAAGAAATCCTTATAATGGGTGATATCGGCGTTAAGGCAACTGAAGATATTCTTGAGAAACTGCGTATGCAGGTCAAGGAGAATCATATCAAGGAGCCTGATGCCTGTAAGGAATTTCTGATTCAAAACATCAAAGAACAGATGCAGGTTGGTGAGACGGCTTATGAGTTTGAACATAAGCAGTCTATCGTACTTGTAATCGGAGTGAACGGAGTCGGTAAAACCACTTCTATCGGGAAGCTTGCGGGACAGCTGAAAAACCAGGGCAGAAAGGTTCTGATGGCCGCGGCCGACACTTTCCGTGCGGCAGCGGGGGAGCAGCTTACGGAGTGGTCACACCGCGCAGGAGTTGATATAATCGGCGGCACTGAAGGCGCCGATCCGGCAAGCGTTATTTTTGATGCGGTTGCGGCAGCCAGAGCAAGGAATGTGGATGTGCTTTTATGCGATACCGCGGGACGGCTGCATAACAAGAAAAACTTAATGGAAGAGCTTAAGAAGATAAACCGTATAATAGATAAGGAATTTCCGGACGCACACAGGGAGAACCTGGTGGTACTTGATGCCACTACAGGGCAGAATGCTTTGCAGCAGGCAAAGGAATTCGGAGAAGTTGCGGAGCTTACAGGAATTATATTGACCAAGATGGACGGAACCGCCAAGGGCGGAATTGCGATAGCAATCCAGTCTGAGCTTAAGATTCCGGTCAAGTATATCGGAGTTGGAGAAAAAATTGAGGATTTGCAGAAGTTTGATGCGGATCAGTTTGTGAATGCATTGTTCGATAAGGTTGAAGAATAAGTTTGAAAGGTATGGTTGGTGGTATGAAAGAAAATGAATTGTCGTTGGAGAAGTTTGAGGAGGCCTATGAAGTAGTCAAGCAGGTCACAATGGAGACCAAGCTGGTTTACAGCGATTACTTTAGCGCCCAGACAGGAAATAAAATATATCTTAAACCCGAAAATATGCAGTTTACCGGGGCATATAAGCTGAGAGGTGCATATTATAAGATGAGTACGCTTCCGGAAGAGGACAGACAAAAGGGTCTGATTACCGCATCGGCCGGAAACCATGCTCAGGGAGTTGCCTATGCAGCCAAGTGTTACGGCGTAAAGGCGACAATAGTTATGCCGACAACCACACCTCTTATAAAGGTAAACCGGACTAAGGGTTATGGCGCAGAAGTGGTTTTGTACGGCGATGTTTATGACGAGGCCTGTGCACATGCATATAAACTGGCTGAAGAAAAGGGATATACCTTTGTACATCCTTTTGATGATCTGGATGTAGCCACCGGACAGGGAACTATTGCGATGGAGATTATCAAAGAGCTTCCGCTGGTAGATTATATTCTGGTTCCCATAGGCGGAGGCGGTCTTGCAACAGGTGTATCGGCCCTTGCCAAGCTGCTTAATCCTAAGATAAAGGTAATAGGTGTGGAACCTGCAGGCGCAAACTGTATGCAGGAATCGATTAAGGCAGGTAAAGTCCTTACACTGGATAATGTGAATACGATTGCAGACGGCACGGCGGTTAAGACACCGGGAAATATAATTTTCCCATATGTAAGCAAAAGTCTGGATGATATCATTACGGTTGAGGATGAGGAACTGGTTGTAGCCTTTCTTGATATGGTAGAGAACCATAAGATGATCGTGGAGAACTCAGGTCTGCTTACGGTAGCGGCACTTAAACATCTTAATGTTAAAAATAAGAAAATCGTTTCCATATTAAGCGGCGGAAACATGGATGTGATCACAATGTCATCCGTTGTACAGCAGGGACTTGTGCTGCGTGACAGAATCTTTTCCGTATCCGTGCTTTTGCCGGATAAACCGGGCGAATTATCAAGGGTAGCGGATGTGATTGCAAAACAGAACGGAAATGTAATCAAACTTGAACATAATCAGTTTGTATCCATTAACAGGAATGCGGCCGTGGAGCTGCGTATCACATTGGAGGCATATGGTACGGAACATAAAAATCAGATCATTAAGGCGCTTGAAGAAAATGGATACAAGCCGGAGTTAGTGCGGGCTAACATATAGAGTTCCGGTATACATATGACTGTATACCGCTATACAGATTAGGAATATTATGTAAATATTAAGGAATAATGTAAAAGACGAAAAATTAATTTTTCACTTGCAAGTTTTAGCATAACAATGGTGGTTAATATAACAGGAGTCATTAGTTATAAATGAAGATGGAAATTTTTAAAAAGTATGCGATTATTACCATTGCGTCCTTTATAAATGCAGTTGCAATAAGTTCATTTATAGATCCGAATAATATGGCACCCGGCGGTGTATCAGGAATTGCAATTATTATAAACAGATTTATTCCTGTGGAAACAGGTACGCTTATTTTCATATTGAATGTTCCAATCCTTCTGCTTTCCATATATAAATTCGGGATACGTTTTACCATATCAACAATATATGCGATTGCAATTATTTCCGTAATTACCAATATTTTAGCTCCCCTTGGTGCAGCAACGAATGATATACTTTTAGCAGCAATATCGGGCGGAGTTTTATATGCGTTATCCATCGGTATGATAATGAAGGCCGGTGCTACAACAGGCGGAATGGATATAATCGTAAAATTCTTAAGATTAAAACTTCCGCATTTAAAGACAGGAGCGATTTTTTTCATAACAGATGTTATTGTAATAACAATGTCTGCGTTTGCTTTCAAAAATATTGATTCTGCTTTGTATGCTGGAATTCTGGTGGCAATAAACTCCGTAATGCTGGATCTGGTACTGTATGGAAAAGATGAGGCTAAGCTGCTTTATATAATCAGCGACCGCTCGGAAACAATAGCGGACAGGATTCTTAAGGAACTGGATATCGGTGTGACGTATCTGGAAGGACATGGCGCATATAGCGGGAAGCAGAAGAGGGTGTTGATGTGCGTGGCAAAGAAACGCACATCACCAAGTGTCGAAGCAATAGTCAAGGAAGAGGACACGGATGCGTTTCTGGTTATTACAAGCGCAACCGAGATATTCGGAGAAGGTTATAAGAGTTATTTTAGTGAACGTATTTAGAGAAGAAAGGCATGGTTATCAGTATGCAGGAAAATAGTCCGCAAATGAGGGTTAGGGGAAAAAAACGTAGGAGAAATGAAAACGGAATACTTATAGGATCCATTATTCTCTGTATTATTACGCTTTTTTCGATTACAGTATGTATGGTAATGGTGTTCAGATACCGTGCCGCACAGCTTGAAAATATAGAGGTAATGAATGAGCTTGAGGCTTTGCAGGGAACTTATACCCAGGAAGAGGTGGATGCCTTGCTCAGCCAAAAGACTGAGGAAGTGTCACAGCAGGCATCGGATGAAACAAGGGAAGAGATATTGGACGATATGAAGGAACTGATGCTTTCCGGGGACGGGGCACTCAATATGCTCAGACATTTTTATCCGGATGATATAGTCATAGTTGATTCAAATCAGTATTATTTTATTCCGATTTTGGACGAACTTAAGCATCATACATATGAAAAAGATAATTTTGTTGTTACCGAAGATGAATTGATTGAGTATTATGATGGCGACAGGTTAATATCGCACAAAGGTATTGATGTATCGCAATATCAGGGTAAAATTGACTGGAAAAAGGTCGCAAATGATGATATTGAATATGCCCTTATCAGGCTTGGAATCCGTGGTTATACAGAGGGTGAAATTAAGAAAGATGAAAACTTTGAGACTAATATAAAAGGTGCATTTGCCAATAATATAGATGCAGGAGTTTACTTTTTCACACAGGCAACAAGTGTAAAAGAGGCCGAAGAAGAGGCCGAGTTTGTACTGGATGCTTTAGAGCCTTATAATATTACCTATCCGGTTATATTGGACATTGAGACAGTTAATTCGGATAAGGCCAGAACCAAGGATTTGACCAAAGAAGAACGCACGGAGTATGCGATAGCATTTTGTGAGATGATAAAAAATGCCGGCTATAAACCGATGATTTACGGGAATCTGAAATCCTTTATGCTGCTTCTGGATATAGAACAACTTGAAGAATATGATAAATGGGTTGCCGGTTATGATACTGAACTCTATTTTCCGTATGACTTCAAGATATGGCAGTATACCGATAAGGGGAAAGTATCGGGAATTGATACGGATGTAGATATAAATATTAGTTTTTATTAGAAAACAGTTTTCATTTCCAGAGAAATTTGCTACAATAATATCATACATATAATCGAAATTGTAATAAAAAATATAGGTGTAAATCACCGGAATGGAGGAAGCATGAGATATTATTTTGAATCCAAAGTTGAAAAGCAGGATAAGGGATACTCGATTCCAATCCCATTTAATGTATGGGAGGTGTGCAAGCAGAGAGAAGTAATCAAGGGTGACCTGGTACTTGATAACAAGATTATCGACTGCGAGCTGCATCCCAAGGAGAAAGGTATTTATGAAATCCGTATCGAAGATGAAGCTGCAGTAAATGTTGAGCAGGGTGTTACCCACAAGATTCTTTTACATGTAAACGGTTCTCTTATTGTAATGAACCAGAACAGTCCTTACAGCTTTGAGAATCCTATCCGTAAGATTGACAGCGTTGAAGTAATCAAGATGCCGGAAGACGGACTTTGCGGTCAGGCCTGCGTGGCTATGCTTGCAGGTGTTACGGTTGCTGAGGTTATCAGTGTTATGGACTGTAGGGAGTGGCAGGCTACTATGGGTCGTGTGATTTCCGCACTTAACTATTATGGAATTGATCATACCGACATCATTATGTACACGGAAGGAAGAGAGACGGTACTTCCTAAGTGTGCAATCCTGATGGAAAGAATGGGACGTTTCTGTCATTATCTGGTACACTTTGACGGAAAATTCTATGATTCCAACTTAGGTGAGATTTCCGAATATGATACCAGCAAGCTGCTTGGATATCTGGAGATTAAGTGTTAATATAGTGAGTTGAATTATATAATGATAAAAGGATGCCCCGCTACTAAATAGCGGGGTATCAATGTTTATATGTTTGGGAATGCATAAATAATAGTTGATAAATTATATCTTTTTACATATAATAATATTACAAACACATACAAAACAACTTCATAAATCTATATAAGGAGAGGGCGTTATGGCAGAGCAGGTATTAATTCAATTCCGTGCAGATAGACAGTTAAAACAAGAGGTATCAGAAATTTATGAGTCTCTCGGTATGGATTTACCGACAGCATTTCGTATGTTTATGGCTAGAAGTAAGATGGTAAAAGGACTTCCGTTTGAAGCTACTTTACCTGATAATATAATTACAAGAGGAGAGGCAAAGAAAGCCTTTTATGATTTGAGAAAGCAAGCTGCAAATGTTCCAGAGATGTCTCTGGAAGAAATTAATGCTGAAATAGCAGCAGTTAGAGCAGAAAGAAAAAGGTAAGTGCTTATGGTATATTATGCGGTTATCGACACTAATGTATTCATTTCTGCGTTACTGTCTAAAGATGCAGATGCGGCTACGGTAAGAGTTCTAGATGCTATGTTAGATGGTAAAATTATAACATTGTATCATGAGAATATCTTAGCGGGATATAACGATGTGTTTAACAGAAATAAGTTCAATTTTAAGAAAGAGACAATTCAGTTGATTATAAGTGCTGTAAAACAATATGGGATAGAAGTATTCCCTCAGCCAACAGGTGAAATTTTAGTGGATATGGATGATTTGATATTTTATGAAGTTGCAATGGAGAAACGAGATGATGATACATATCTTGTAACAGGTAATAAGAAGCATTATCCAATAAAAGATTTCATAGTAACACCTGCTGAAATGATGGAGATTATTGATAGTGGTGAAAAGTAGATAATAGCATATATAAAGAAGCTTTGAAAATGTTATATGATTAGTTTATAGATTTAATCTTTAACCTGTCAAGAAATTTTACTTGACAGGTCCTTTCATATATAGTAAAATAGCAAAAGTTGAGTCACAGCAAGTAATCTGACGAGGTACAATTATGGAAAAAATCGTAGAACAGGGTTTGCTGTATGATTTTTATGGAGAATTATTGACTGAGCATCAGAGACAGATATATGAAGGCATAGTCTATGAAAATCTTTCTCTTGGTGAAATTGCCACAGAGCAGGGTATCAGCAGACAGGGTGTGCACGATATCGTAAAGCGCTGTGATAAGGCATTAATGGGCTATGAAAATAAGCTGAAGCTGATAGAGCGATTTATGAAGATTAAAGAGAGGATTAAAGAAATAGACAGCTTATCCGAACTATATGAAAATGAAGAAATAGATGATAAGTCCTCATATTGTAAAAAGGTACGTCAGCTATCGGCAGAAATCTTAGAAGAATTATAAAAATCAGAGGTTTATATGGCATTTGAAAGTTTAACCGATAAACTACAGAATGTATTTAAGAACTTAAGAAGCAAAGGCCGCTTGACCGAGGAAGATGTCAAGACTGCTTTGAAGGAAGTAAAAATGGCTTTGCTTGAGGCAGATGTCAATTTTAAGGTAGTAAAACAGTTTGTTAAATCCGTGGAGGAGAGGGCAGTCGGAGTTGATGTGCTGAACGGTCTCAATCCCGGTCAGATGGTTATTAAAATCGTTAATGAAGAAATGGTAACCCTGATGGGTTCTGAAACTACGGAGATACAGATGCAGCCCGGCAAGGCTATTACCGTAATTATGATGTGCGGTCTGCAAGGTGCGGGTAAGACAACCACAACAGCCAAAATAGCCGGTAAACTTAAACTAAAAGGTAAAAAATCCTTACTTGTGGCCTGTGATATATACAGACCGGCGGCAATTAAGCAGTTACAGATAAATGCAGAAAAGCAGGAAGTTGATGTTTTTTCCATGGGTGATAACCACAAGCCTGTGGATATAGCTAAGGCAGCTTTGGAACACGCTCAGAAGAATGGTCACAATGTCGTTATTTTAGATACGGCAGGACGTTTGCATATAGATGAAGAAATGATGGCGGAGCTGCAGGAGATCAAAGCTAATGTAGAGGTACATCAGACCTTGCTTGTAGTCGATGCCATGACCGGTCAGGATGCCGTTAATGTAGCTAAGGATTTTGACGATAAAGTTGGCATTGACGGTGTCATCCTATCCAAGATGGATGGTGATTCCAGAGGCGGTGCGGCACTTTCAATTAAGGCCGTTACCGGCAAACCCGTTTTGTATGTGGGTATGGGTGAAAAGCTTTCCGATCTGGAACAGTTTTATCCGGACAGAATGGCCAACCGTATTCTGGGAATGGGTGATGTTCTCACCCTTATTGAAAAGGCTCAGCAGAACATCGATATCGATGAAGAAAAAGAAAAGCAAATGGCTGAGCGTATGAAGAAGGGAAAGTTCGATTTTGAGGACTATCTTGAAAGTATGAAACAGATGCGCAATATGGGTGGTCTTTCCAGTATTATGGGGATGCTTGGAATGGGCGGCAGCCAGCTTGGCGATATCGAATCCATGGTGGATGAGAAACAGATAAACAGGATGGAAGCAATAGTCCTTAGTATGACTCCCCAGGAGAGGCAGAATCCCAAACTCCTTAATCCAAGCAGGAAGCATCGGATTGCTAAGGGTGCAGGAGTGGATATCAGTCTTGTAAACAGGTTTATCAAGCAGTTTGAACAGTCTCAGAAGATGATGAAGCAGATGCCCGGTATGCTTGGCGGCAAAAAGGGAAAAGGCTTGTTTGGCGGTTTAGGTAAACTTAAAATATAATAATTATACAATGGAGGCAGAAAAATGGCAGTAAAAATCAGATTAAGAAGAATGGGAAAGAAGAAAGTACCTTTTTACAGAATCGTAGTAGCGGATTCCAGATCTCCCAGAGACGGAAAGTGTATTGCGGAAATCGGAACATATGATCCCAATACCGATCCGAGTACTTTTAAGGTGGATGAGGAAGCAGCTAAAAAATGGCTGGCTGACGGTGCACAGCCTACGGAAGTTGTTAACAAGATTTTCAAAAATGCCGGAATTATCCAGTAATAGGCATGAGAACTTGTTGACCGGACTTTTGGAGGTGGATTGTGAAAGAATTAGTTGAAGTAATTGCAAAGGCGCTTGTCGATAATCCGGACGAAGTAGTTGTGACAGAAAAAGAAGATGGACGTAACATCACCATAGAGCTTCATGTTGCAGCGGACGATATGGGTAAGGTAATCGGCAAACAGGGGCGTATTGCGAAAGCAATCCGCTCAGTTGTAAAAGCGGCATCATCCAAGGAAAATAAGAGAGTGGATGTGGAGATTATTTAATCAATGAGAATTGCGACGTAATTCTTGGAGCGCAGGCTGATTTGGCTTGCGCTTTTTTATAAAGAATTACATGGAGGAAGCTATGGTATCTGAATTGCAGGTTGGTGTGATTACGCAGACACACGGTATCCGCGGGGAAGTAAAGGTCTTTCCGACTACGGATGATGTGAATCGGTTTAAGAGACTTAAAGAGGTCATTTTAGACAATGGCAAAGAGCGGCTTAATATGACAATAGAGGGAGTCAAATTTTTTAAAAAGTATGCCATACTTAAATTTAAAGGATACGACTCAATTAATGATATAGAAAAATACAAGGGGGCCAAACTTCTTGTAACAAGGGAAAATGCGGTAAAACTCAAGAAGGATGAGTACTTTGTTGCGGATTTGATCGGGCTTAAGGTTGTATCGGATAACGGTGAGGATTTGGGCGAGCTTAAAGATGTACTTGAAACCGGGGCAAATGATGTGTATGTTGTTAAGATGGCAGATGGAAAAGAACTGCTGCTTCCGGCAATTAAGGACTGTATTTTAAATATCGACATGGATAATGCGGTTATTACCGTACACGTAATGGATGGGTTGATGTGATGAATTTTTATATAATGACGCTTTTTCCGGAGATGATCATGCAGGGATTGAATACAAGCATCTTAGGGAGGGCGATTGAGCGTGGAAATATTTCGGTTAATGCCGTTAATATAAGGGATTATACTACGGATAAGCACGGAAAAGTTGACGATTATACGTATGGCGGCGGTGCCGGGATGCTGATGCAGGCACAGCCGGTTTATGATGCTTATCTTGCGGTGCAAAAAATGATTGGCGAGAGAACCAGGGTAATATACGTTACCCCGCAGGGTAAAACCTTTTCACAGGAAATGGCAAAAGAGCTGGCCGGAGAAGATAACCTTGTTTTTTTATGCGGTCATTATGAGGGCATAGATGAGAGGGTTTTAGAAGAGATTGTTACCGACTATGTTTCGATTGGAGATTATGTGCTGACCGGAGGTGAACTTCCTGCAATGGTGATGATTGATGCCATTGCAAGGCTGGTACCGGGAGTGCTTCATAATGATGAGTCGGCGGCAACCGAATCTTTTCATAACGATCTTCTGGAGTATCCGCAGTATTCCAGACCCGAAGTCTGGCGGGATAAGAGGGTTCCGGAGATATTGCTTTCGGGCAATCATGCAAAGGTGGATGAATGGAGACTTGAGCAGTCTATCGAGAGAACCAAGCGGCTTAGACCGGATTTATATGAGAAGTGGGAGAAAAGGCAAATAAAATAGTACTTGCATTTTTCACTCTAATGTGATAAATTAATAATGTTGTGAAAAAGATGGTCCTCTGGTACAGAAAGTATTATGAACATCCCAAAAGCAAGAATGGAGGAATAATATGAACGAGATTATCAAAGAAATCGAAGCAGCTCAGGTAAAAGAGACTGTACCGGAGTTTAACGTAGGTGATACGGTTAAGGTCTATGGAAAGATCAAAGAGGGTAACCGTGAAAGAATTCAGGTATTTGAAGGCACTGTACTTAAGAGACAGGGCTCAAGCAACAGAGAAACCTTTACCGTAAGAAAGTTATCAAACGGTGTTGGAGTAGAGAAGACATGGCCGCTTCATTCTCCCAATGTTGAGAAGATTGAAGTAGTAAGAAGAGGTAAGGTAAGACGTGCTAAACTTAATTACCTGAGAGGTCGTGTCGGTAAGAGAGCTAAAGTAAAAGAACTGGTAAAATAAGAACGAATCCAAACAGTTACCTTAAGCTATTTGAGGTAACTGTTTTTGCAATAAAGAGGTGTTATTTTGTCAAAAAGAAAAAAGGGATTGCAATTTTATCAGAAGGAAAAAAAGATAAACTCCAAGCTTTTAAAAGATATATTTGAATTGATGATCGGAACCTTTATCGCAGTCTTTCTTGCATTTGCAATTACTTACTTTGTCGGAATGAGAACCAGTGTAATCGGCGATTCTATGGAGCCTGCACTGTACAATGCACAGGAGATACTGATAAACCGCTTTGTTTACAAGCTTTCTTCACCTAAGAGAGGTGACGTGATTGTATTTCTTCCAAACGGTAATCAGAAAACACATTACTATGTAAAAAGAGTAATAGCGCTTCCGGGTGAGACTGTGCAGATTAAAGACGGTAAAATATACATAGACGGTGAGCTGCTTGAAGAAGATGAGAGTTTTGATAAGATAGTTGATGCGGGAATTGCGGAAAATGAGATTGTACTAAATGACAGCGAATATTTTGTGCTGGGAGATAACCGCAATAGCAGTGAGGACAGTCGTTCCGGTAATATCGGTCCGATCGGAGGAGATAATATCATAGGCAAAGCATGGTTTCGCTTTAAAACTGAAACGAGCGAAATGGGCCTGGTAGACTGAGAAAGGACGTAAAGAATATGAATTATCAATGGTATCCGGGTCATATGATGAAGGCAAAGCGTATGATGCAGGAAAATATCAAGCTGATTGATTTGGTCATAGAGATTGTGGATGCCAGAATCCCTTTAAGCAGTCGCAATCCGGATATTGATGAGCTTGGAAAAAACAAGTCGAGACTTATACTTTTAAACAAATCCGATCTTGCAGATACCGCGGCCAATAAGGAATGGCTGGAATATTTTAAGCAGAAAGGTTTCTTTGTGCTGGAAATCAATTCCAAATCGGGTGCCGGAATCAAGGCGATTCAGGGGACCGTCAGGGAAGCCTGCAAGGAGAAAATAGAGCGCGATATGAAAAAAGGTATTAAAAACAGACCGGTTCGCGCAATCGTAGCAGGGATACCGAATGTAGGCAAATCAACTTTTATCAATTCCTATGCGGGCAGGGCCTGTACCAAGACCGGAAACAAACCGGGCGTTACCAAGGGAAAGCAGTGGATTCGCCTGAATAAGGATTTGGAGCTTCTTGATACGCCGGGAATTTTATGGCCCAAATTCGAAAATCAGGATGTGGGCAGAAAACTAGCATATATAGGCTCAATGAACGATGATATTTTACAGATAGAAGAACTTGCAATGGACTTGCTTGCATATTTGGTGATACACTATAAGGAAGAACTTACTGAAAGATATCAATTGACCGAAGAAGTCAATACGCCGCTGCAGATTTTAGAGCATATCTGTGAAGACAGAAAATGTTATAAAAAGGGCGGAGAAATTGATTATGAGAAGGCTGCTTCTATTTTGCTGGATGATTTCAGAAGCGGAAGGCTTGGAAGGATTACATTGGAAAAACCAGACGAGGTTTAGGGAGAAGGAAGGTTGCTAAAATAAATGAAAAAGGTGCTGCGTGAAGTATTTAATACCAGTTTATATCTGTTAGTGGTACTGTGTTTGACGTATCTGGTAATACATTTTGTAGGTCAGAGGACACAGGTGAGCGGAAGCTCAATGGAGCCTAAGCTGAGTGATGCAGATAATCTTATTGTAGATAAAATTACTTATAAATTTAAGGAACCCGAGCGCTTTGATATTATTGTTTTTCCCTTTCAGTATAAGGAGGATACGTATTATATCAAGCGTATCATAGGTATGCCCGGAGAGACTGTATTTATAGATGAGAGTGGAAATATATACATTGATGACGAGCTTCTTGACGAAAGCTATGGAAAAGAGATCATAAACGATCCCGGCAGGGCATATACGCCGATTACTTTGGGAGAGGATGAATATTTTGTATTGGGGGACAACAGGAACAATAGCTCAGACAGCAGGGATCCTTCGGTAGGAAATATTAAGCGAGGGAATATTATCGGCAGGGCATGGCTGAGGATATGGCCTTTTGGTAAATTTGGGTTTATTAAACATAGATAAACATGGAGTATAAGAATATGGCAGAATCGATACAAGAGATTAAAAAGAAATTACAGGCAGCTGAGTATGACGGGCTGCCTGAATTGTTTTCGATATACGAAAATGACGGCAGAAGTGGAGTCATACAGGCACTTGAAGCTGCCAGGAAACGGCTTTTGGCATATGAAAAGGAAGTAGAGCGTACAGAGAAACTTAAATTTTATGAGAAAAAATATGCTTCCTATTCATACATATGCGGTATTGACGAAGTCGGCAGAGGACCGCTTTCCGGGCCGGTAGTGGCAGGCGCGGTAATTTTGCCAAAAAATTGTAACATTTTATATATCAATGATTCTAAGAAACTATCCGAAAAAAAAAGAGAAGAACTTTATGAAATTATAATGAAGGATGCGGTAGCGGTCGGAATCGGCTATGCCACACCGGAGCGGATTGATGAAATCAATATTCTGCAGGCAACCTACGAGGCAATGAGAGAGGCTGTTTCCAAATTAAGTGTAGAGCCGGATTTATTGCTGAATGATGCCGTCACCATACCTGAACTGCCTATGGATCAGGTTCCGATAATCAAGGGTGATGCCAAAAGCATCTCCATAGGTGCGGCAAGCATAGTGGCTAAAGTGACAAGAGATCGCATCATGTGCGAATACGACAGTGTATTCCCCGAATATGGCTTTGCATCCAATAAAGGATATGGTTCTGCGCAGCATATAGAGGCGCTTAAAAAATACGGACCATGTCCGATTCACAGAAAAACTTTTATCACACATTTTGTTACGGAGGTTAACAATTGAATCTGGGAGATATTTTTCAAGCATTGACCGGTGGAGTCAAACCATCCAATACCTCGGCCAGAACTTCAGGAGCATATGCAACAGGTGATGGAAATTACCGTGCAATGAGTGAGATTAGGAATATGGTGCCGGGTCAGACCATTCAGGGCGAGGTGGTCGGAAAAGACGGAAATACCGTGCAGATTGCATTGGATTCGGAAACCGTTCTTACCGCCAAGCTGGAACGTGATTTGAATATTGCACTTGGACAGAGTATGAGTTTTGAAATAAAAACCAATAGCAATTCACTTATATCTCTAGTGCCGCTCTATGCCAATATGGCCAACGAAGCTACGATTATGAGGGCACTGGCAGCCGCAGGTCTGCCGGAAACTATGGATAATATGAAAATGGTGTCCGATATGATGCGGGAAGGTATGCCTATTGACAGAGACTCAATAGCATATGTTAACAGGCAGTTGATAGATTATCCCAATGCGGACCCAAATGCGATTATGCAGATGATACGCCTGGGTATGCCCATATCTGCGGAGAGCATTGAGCAGTTTGGAATGTATAAGAATTATGAGCATCAGATTTTGCAGAGTGCGGAGCAGATTATGGATGAGATTCCGCAGACGTATATGGAATTGATTGCAGAAGGAAAGGATACCGAGGCTGCTTCCTTTTATGAACAGATAATAAAAGCGCTGATAGGAGAAAGTGCCGATGTCGAAACTGCATTGCCCGAAGCCGGAGAGGGAGCTACGGGAGCAGAGGGAGAGGTGCTTACCAAAGTATTTACCGATGGTTTGGTAGATGATTTGACCAATACAGTCAACGAAAACGGAGACGGAGTAAAAGGAGAAAATCCCGAGGCGCTTCAAGGCACAGCACATACTGTTGCCGACGGAGCTGCCTCTGAAACAGCGTCAGACGCCCTGAATGCCGCTTTAAAAGAAGGAGGGGTTAATAATGCCTCAAATGACAGTAACGCTGCAAATGGGGCTGTATATGAAGCGACAGAAGGGCTTGCCGGTAAGGTCAATATTCCGGATAGAGCATGGCACGAGCTTGGCGATATGATACGGAAACTTGGTGCAGATCCTGAGATTGCAAAACAGATATCCGAGGGTAAGCTTTCAGCCAAGGAGACTCTTTCCCAAATCAATGACTTGATTGCCGCCAATTCCAATCTGATTAAAGAAGGCTTTCATGAATCACTAAAAGACCTGTTTGGAAGCAAATCATTTCATAACCTGTTACAATCTCAAATGTCCAATTCGTGGTTGATAAAACCTGAGGAAGTGGCGGATAAAGAAAATGTGGAGAGGCTTTATGAGAGGCTTAAAGAGCAGACGGCAAAAATAAGCGAGGCCTTCCAGATGGTAGATAAGGCAGACAGTGCCGGGGCAAAGAGCGTAAACAACTTACAAAATAATTTAGATTTTATGAATCAGATGAATCATCTTTTTACCTATGTACAACTGCCGCTTAAAATGGCAGGCAATCAGGCTCACGGCGATTTGTATGTGTATACTAACAAGAAGAGCCTTGCCAATAAGGATGGTACTGTAACAGCCCTGCTTCACCTGGATATGGAAAATCTGGGACCGATGGATGTATACGTTACCATGAATACAGCTCAGAACAAGGTAAATACCAATTTCACGCTTAAAGATGAAACCGCATTGGATCTGATTGCGGAGCACATCCATATCTTGAATGACCGGCTTGAGAAGCGCGGATATTCGATGAAAGCAGATTTCAGGTTAAAAGACGAGGAAGAGCCGGAAGAAACTAACATAATGGAAGAGATAATCAAGCAGAGCAAAAATATATCTGTGTTGAGTCGGACTTCGTTTGATATGAGGGCTTAAACTCGCAGGTTGAGAGAAAGGCAAGTGAAATATATGGCGCAGGAGAAAGAAAATAAAGTTAAGCAGGCAATTGCACTGGAATTCGATCCCAGCGATGAGGCGCCCAGAGTCATTGCTTCGGGGCGGGGAGCCCTTGCTGAACGTATTATAGAGAAAGCCAAGGAAGCCGATGTTCCCATACACCGGGATGACAAGCTTGCAGATACTTTGTCGCGTCTTGAAATCGGCGAGATGATTCCGCCGGAGCTGTATGAGGTCGTAGCCGAAATCCTTGTGTTTGTTGATTCCATGGATAAGATAAGGGCTAAGATGAATAAATAATATTTTTTGACAAGGCAGGAAAAACAGGAATAAACAGGAAATGAATACAAGAGCAATAGGAGCAGATAAAGAAGAAATTGCCTGCTCATATCTTACACAAAACGGCATTAAAATAAAAGAGCGAAATTTTCGCTGCCGCCAAGGCGAAATTGACATAATTGGATACGACGGACAATACCTTGTATTTTTCGAAATTAAATACAGAAAAACCACATCCAAAGGCACCGCAGCAGAAGCCGTCAATACCAAAAAACAGTACAAAATTTGTCGTGTTGCCGACTATTACAGAATGATACACCACTGCCCCGATAATACACCTATACGCTTCGATGTGGTGGCAATCGATGACAGTGAAATCATGTGGTATAAAGATGCTTTTTATTATTGTTAATATTATCAATAAAGTAGGAGTTTGGGAAAATAAATAAAAACGGGGTGACTTGCCACCGCATCGGAACCCCGGGTTTATTTATTTTTCCAAACTCCGGAAGGATAGAAAATGAACATAAAACGTAAATCCACTTCACTTCAGATGAAGCGCAACACAAGCGGAGAGGCTGAATATCTCACCTTTCCGCTTTTTGAAAATACCGGCCTTGTACGCCACTTATTTTCCACAAGACTGGGTGGTGCAAGCAGCGGTATCTTTTCATCCATGAACCTAAGTTACACCCGGGGTGACGACAAAGAAGCGGTAGACGAGAATTATCGCCGTATAGCAGCGCTGCTTGGCTGTGATGTATCCGACATAGTCTGCTCAGACCAGACTCATACCACGAATGTCAGGGTAGTTGATGATAACGACAGGGGAAAAGGCATCCTCTACCCCAAAGACTATACTGATGTTGATGGTTTGATAACCAATGTGAAAGGCATTGTGCTTGCAACATTTTACGCGGATTGTGTACCGCTTTTTTTTATTGATGTCAAAAATAAGGCTATTGGACTGTCTCATTCCGGTTGGAGAGGAACCGTCGGACGAATGGGAGCGGTAACTATAGATGCGATGAAAAAAGAATACGGAACGAAGCCTGAAGATATCTTGGCTGCCATAGGTCCGTCAATCTGCCGGGACTGTTATGAGGTGAGCGAGGACGTGGCAGAGGCTTTCAGAAATGAGTTTAATAAAGCAGGGCAGAGCGAGCAGCTTCTTTTATCCAAAGGAAAGGGTAAGTATCAGTTGGATTTGTGGAAGGCAAACCGGATCATACTTGAAGAAGCCGGTGTCTTACCTGATAAAATACAGGTCACCGATATTTGTACCTGCTGCAATCCGGATTATTTGTTTTCCCACAGGGCAAGTCAGGGAAAACGTGGAAATCTAGGAGCTTTTTTAGGACTTATTTAACAAACTTAAGAAAATATTAAAAAAATTCCCATATATTCCTTTATGTTTTAATGTTAGTTTATAACCAAACAAACGAAAGAGGGGTGGAACAAGTGGCCAATATTCTGGTATGTGACGATGATAAGGAAATTGTAGACGCAATAGAAATTTATCTGTTGCAGGAAGGATATCAGATTTTCAAAGCATATGACGGAGATCAGGCGATTAAGATTCTTAAGGAAAATACCATACATCTGCTTATAATCGATGTGATGATGCCTAAACTTGACGGCATCCATGCCACTTTGAAAATCAGGGAATATTCAAGTATTCCTATCATAATTCTTTCCGCCAAGTCGGAGGACAGTGATAAGATTCTGGGGCTGAATATAGGCGCAGATGATTATGTCACCAAGCCTTTTAATCCGCTTGAGCTTGTAGCAAGGGTCAAGTCCAATATAAGGCGCTACACCATGCTTGGCAATCTTAATGTGGATAACAACGCATTGTTCAGGGTAGGTGGTCTTTGTATTGACGACGATACCAAGGAGGTTACGGTAGACGGTGAGTCTGTTAAGCTGACGCCGATAGAGTACAATATTCTGCTTTTGCTTGTAAAAAACTGCGGCAGAGTTTTCTCAATCGACCAGATTTATGAAAGCATCTGGAACGAAGAGGCAATAGGGGCAGACAATACGGTGGCGGTACATATCAGACATATAAGGGAGAAAATTGAAATCAATCCTAAAGAGCCGCGCTATCTGAAAGTCGTATGGGGTGTTGGTTATAAGATTGAGAAACAGTAAATATGGGAAGGGAGTATATTTATGAAAAAGAGGATATCCGGAAAAAAGGTAAGGTTTTGCCTTATGCTCCTACAGCATATATTGCTTTTTGCTGTGGCGATTGCAATCTTTGTGGTGGCAACGGGATCTACTGTGATAATAGATGGAAAAAGATATGGTCTGGATGCTTCGGACAGTGATAAGGCATACGAAGACTCTGAGTTGTTTAATATGCTTTATGGACAGTCTGTGGCCGATATTATACGCTTTGGCGTAATCAGGAGCCAGTTAGAAACAGGCGGGAAATTTTACGGTAAAAAAGTTATCGATGTAACGGCATATAATCATCGTGATTCCGGTATACCTGAGCAATATGTCACTGCCAGGTATTATCTGGAGGATTTACTTAAATGGAGTCAGTATGGTGTAGAATTTTCTAACCAGTATATGACTTATAAAGAGCTGGGGGCATTCTTAAGTGATAAGACCATGCTGACAATTGTCGATCCTGACAGTAAGTACTACAATACTTCGGATGCAAATTATATGAAATCGGATATTGGTAATTACACCTTCGTTGATGGTGTGTCTGCCAATATGATAACCTATGACGGATATGATGGAGATACATATACCGAATATTATGGTGAAGGTGAACTTGTAGATGTAGAAGAAGATGTGAATGTTAATGTATTAATAAATCGATATAAGACTGTTGATGGTAAGAATATTGAGAATTATACCGCAGATCTGCCAAGTTATAATGAACTCTGCCTTAATGTTTTGACGGCGATAGATAATCTTAGCTATAATTACGAAGAATATTTAGCCTTTATGGATAAATACGACTACAACAATTCCAATATTCGATACTATATTGAAAAGACGGTAGGCGGCAATACCGAATATTTTACAAATATGGAGGATATCATAAGCACAAACGGCGTAGAGAACAGACTTAAGACCGGGGATATTGTAACTGTTTTCAACGATATTTTCTCTTCTAATGACGGAAAAAGTTTTGCCAAATATATTTATTATAGTCCGTCGATAATGAGGTATGAAAGTAACACATCGATTAAAGAAAGTACAATAAGGGATATAGTTATGAAATATGACTATGCGTATCCTGAGGATATAAAAATATGGATAGGCATAGATACAAGGTATCCCATAGAAGATGCAATAGCACAGGGTGCATCGGGGTATAAAAATTATCTGCCATATTTCTGGCAGTGGGGAGTACTGGCCGTAATCGCACTTGTTATGTATCTGGTACTCCTTGTATATCTTACCATCACAACGGGAAGGGAGACTGACGAGGCTGGAAATATCTATATAAACCTAACGGAGTTTGATAAAGTCCACACGGAAATTGCAGTTCTTTTTCTTGCCGGAGTGATTGTTATTTTTAGTGCGGCGGCCGTCTTTATAGATGAGATTTGCAATTACAGATATGTTGAGTATTTACAGAGAGTTTATACCAATAATCCGGTTGCTTTGGCGATTATTATCGGAGCAGCGGTATTTGTACTGGATGCTATCTTCTGCTTATTCTATTACAGCCTTATCAGAAGGCTTAAAGCCAGAGTTTTGTGGAAGAACAGCTGTCTGAGGCAGCTTGTTAAAAAAGGTAACGGCTGGATAGAGAAACTCCGCATGAATGGTAATATCATAGTTGCAACCTGGGTTCCATATGGTATCTTTGTTGTATTCAATTTAGTGATGGCAATGACACTTGAAATCAATATAATCGGTATTATAATCGCAATTATACTTGATCTGATAATTGGAGTATTTCTATACCATGATGCAAAAGAAAGACAGGATATAGTAAAAGGCATTGAACGGATTTCGGCAGGAGATTTTTCTTATCAGATAGAGTTATCCGGTCTGCACGGAGACAATACTGAACTTGCAAAAGCTGTTAACAACATAGGAAACGGAATTAAAAATGCGGTAGAAATAAGTATGAAAGACGAGCGAATGAAAGCCGAGCTTATTACAAATGTATCCCATGATATCAAAACTCCGCTTACGTCAATTATCAATTATGTGGACCTTATTAAAAGAGAAGAAACCGATAACGAGAGGATTCGCGGATATATCCAGGTGCTTGATGAAAAATCCCAGCGTCTGAAACAATTGATTGATGACCTTGTGGAGGCAAGCAAAATATCATCGGGCAACATAAGCCTCCATTTTGAAAAAATAAATCTTACAGAGCTGCTCAATCAGACAATAGGAGAGTTTTCCGAGAAGTTTGAGGAAAAAGGCTTAAGTATTGTAATGAGTGGTAATGCATCGAATGTGATAATAGAGGCTGACAGTAAAAGTATCTGGCGTGTGATAGAAAATCTCTTCAATAATGTATATAAATATGCGCTGGAACGTACGAGAGTATATGTTTCCATTAACCTCATTTCCGGAGACGGGGGACAGTTAAGTGAGAAGGTCGAGATTACAATTAAAAACATCTCTGCAAGTGAACTTAACTGTAATCCCGAAGAGCTTACGGAACGCTTTAAGAGAGGAGATGAGTCCAGAACCACAGAGGGTAACGGGCTGGGGCTGTCAATAGCCAAAAATTTGACAGAGGCGCAGCACGGTACTTTCGAGATACAGTTGGACGGTGATTTATTTAAAGTGATTCTTATATTCCCCGTTATGCAGTAATTAAAAAACGGATGCCGATTATAATATGGCATCCGTTTTTAACTATTTTTTTATCAACCGTCCAGAAGAGCATCCTCTTCTCTGTTATTATATTTGGCAAGGACACTGTGGATCTTCTCGGTAGGTGTATAAATATTCGACATTGAAACATCGTGGTTCATAAAGTTGATAATAGTAGCAATGAACTTACTCATATCGGCCTCCTGATAATAGGGCTTGTCCCTCAGCTCAGGGGGTTGATAGCATAGGTTCGTAGTAATAATACGGTCAAAGTAACATTTCTCATAAGCCTCATCAAAAGCAGCAAGACCATCTGTAAATAAACCGAAAGCCGCACATACAAACACACGTTTGGCATTCATTTTCTTAAGCTGCTTGGCGGTATCAATCATACTTCCGCCGGAAGAAATCATATCGTCTATGATAATAACATCTTTACCGTCAATATTATCACCCAGAAATTCATGAGCCACAATAGGGTTCTTGCCGTTTACTATAGTAGAGTAGTCACGGCGTTTATAAAACATACCGGTATCGACACCTAGTACATTGGCAAAATACACGGCCCTGTCAAGCGCACCCTCGTCGGGGCTTATTACAATAGTATGTTCTTTATCAATTAAAAGGTCGCCTGCAGTATGCAGCAGAGCCCGCATAAACTGATAATGAGGTGAATAGTTATCAAAGCCTTTTAACGGAACAGAGTTCTGTACTCTGGGGTCATGCGCATCAAAGGTAATGAAGTTGGATACTCCCATAGACATAAGCTCTTCAATAGCATAAGCGCAGTCAAGGGATTCACGTCCGTTTCTCTTATGCTGTCTGCCCTCGTAGAGAAAAGGCATAATAACATTGATGCGGTGAGCTTTTCCGTTGATTGCTGAGATGATTCTTTTTAAATCCTGATAATGATCGTCAGGAGACATATGATTGATAAATGAGTTCATCTGGTAAGTAATGCTGTGATTGCAGACATCCGTAAGAATAAAAATGTCCTTTCCTCTGACAGAAGAATCCAGAATAGCCTTACCTTCGCCGCTTCCAAAACGCGGGCATTCAACCTCTGAAAGATAATTATCCTCCATATATCCAAAAAAGGCAGGGTCGTTCTTGAAGCTGTTATTCAGGTTCTGTCTGAACTCTACAAGATAAGTATTGATTCTTTGTGCAAGCGGAAGAGCTGCCTTAGTTGTCAAAAGCTTCATCGGTGCAACCGGCATCGCAGTTTCCAATTGTTCTATATTAGGCATAATTTTCTCCAATCTGTAAAAAACATATCAATTATTTTATAACATTCTGGTAGTGACACGTCAAGAATTTTCGGGTATTATTGATTTAAACTTATAAAAGGAAAAAATATAAATGGGTAAAACGGCACATGTTATAAACGCGGTTAAAAAGGCTTCAATAGCTGAGGAACTTGGCATTGAAGTTGGTGATGAGCTGCTTAAGATCAACGACAATAAAATAGAAGATATATTTGATTATCAATTTTTAATACAGGATGAATATATAGAAGTTTTGATTCGCAAAGCTGACGGTGAAGAATGGCTGCTTGAAATAGATAAAGAATATGATGAAGAACTGGGAGTAGAGTTTGAGAACGGGCTTATGGATGAATATCGTTCCTGCCGTAATAAATGCATATTCTGCTTTATTGACCAGATGCCGAAAGGGATGCGTGAAACTCTGTATTTTAAAGATGATGACTCCAGACTGTCATTTTTACAGGGTAACTATGTGACACTGACTAATATGTCTGATAATGATATAGAGCGCATCATACGATATCATCTGTCCCCGATCAACATCTCATTTCATACTATGAATCCTGAGCTTCGCTGTAAGATGTTAAATAACCGTTTTGCAGGGGAAGCGCTTAAGTGTGTGCGGAAGTTCCATGATGCGGGAATTACTATGAACGGGCAGATTGTTCTGTGCAAAGGAATAAACGACGGTGAGGAACTGGAGCGAAGCATTTCAGACCTTACAGCCTATCTGCCCCATCTTGAAAGTGTATCCGTAGTTCCGGTGGGACTCTCCAGATACAGGGAAGGCTTATTTCCTCTTGAACCTTTTGAAAAGGAAGACGCCCGGCGTGTTTTGGAGTGCATTCATAGATGGCAGCAGAAAATTTATCCTGAATACGGACTTCATTTTGTACATGCTTCCGATGAATGGTATATAATGGCAGGAGAGGAACTGCCGGAGAGTGAACGGTATGACGGATATTTACAGTTGGAAAACGGTGTAGGTATGCTGCGGCTTGAGCTGGATGAATTTAATGACGCAATTGAGAAATTGCAGAATATGAAGAAGACTTATGATAAGGATAGTGTCGAGTCTAAGGATATAATTAGGGCTGAGTATAATATTGAGGTCATTAGGGAGAATGCTGATGAAGAGTTATCAATTGTGACCGGAACCCTGGCTTATCCGTATATACTTCATATGGCAGAAACGATAATGCGGCTTTTTCCAAAGATGAACATACATGTATATGCGATAGTAAATGAATTTTTCGGAGAGAGGATTACGGTGTCCGGTCTTTTAACAGGGCAGGATATAATCAGGCAGTTAAAAGGCAGGGAGCTTGGAGAGCGGATACTACTTCCTCAAAACGTGCTTAGAAGTGGAGAAGATTATTTTTTGGACGATATTACCGTTTCAGAGGTCGAAAGGGCTTTACAAGTCAAGGCAGATATTGTAAAATCAAGCGGATATGATTTTATAAATGCGATTTTAAATATAGAGTTAAAATAGGAAAGATAAAATGGGAAAGAAAAGAAGCAAGCCGATCGTTGCGGTTGTCGGCCGTCCCAATGTGGGAAAGTCAACGCTGTTTAATGCATTGGCAGGAGAAAAAATATCTATTGTAAAAGATACACCGGGAATTACAAGAGACAGGATTTATGCCGATGTTACATGGCTTAATATGAACTTCACTCTAATTGATACAGGTGGAATTGAGCCGGAGAGCAAGGACATTATCCTTTCACAGATGCGTGAGCAGGCTCAGATAGCCATTGATACCGCGGACGTCATAATCTTTATGGTAGATGTTAAACAGGGACTCATAGATGCCGATTCCAAAGTGGCGGATATGCTTAGGCGTTCCAAGAAGCCTATAGTGTTGACCGTCAATAAGGTGGATGATTTTAAAAAATATATGGCGGACGTATATGAGTTTTACCAGCTGGGAATAGGTGAGCCTTTTCCGATTTCCTCAGTGAATAAGCTGGGGTTTGGGGAATTGCTGGATGAGGTCACTTCGCATTTTGACAAGGATGCGGCCGAGGAAGAAGAGGATGAACGCACCAAGGTAGCCATTGTCGGAAAACCGAATGTAGGTAAATCGTCTATCGTTAATAAACTTATTGGAGAAAACCGTGTAATTGTATCCGATATTGCCGGAACCACCAGAGATGCGGTGGATACGGACATAGTTTATAACGGAAAAGAATATGTTTTCATAGATACCGCAGGTTTAAGGCGTAAGAACAAGATCAAGGAAGAACTTGAACGCTATATGATCATACGTACCGTATCAGCGGTGGAAAGAGCGGATATTGTTGTACTGGTGATCGATGCCACGGAAGGCGTTACCGAACAGGATGCCAAGATTGCCGGAATTGCCCATGACAGAGGGAAGGCAACTATAATTGCAGTCAATAAGTGGGATGCGATTGAAAAAGATGATAAGACCACCAATAAATTTACTGAGAAAATCAGGCAGATACTTTCTTTTATGTCATATGCCGAAGTTACATTTATTTCTGCCGTGACAGGGCAGAGACTTCATAAACTGTATGAACTCATCGATGCGGTATATGAGAATCATGCTATGAGGGTTGCAACCGGAGTGCTCAATGAAATCCTTACGGAAGCGGTAGCAATGCAGCAGCCGCCTTCAGATAAAGGAAAAAGACTCAGGCTTTATTACATTACACAGGTTTCTGTCAAACCGCCTACTTTTGTTATCTTTGTAAATGATAAGGAATTAATGCATTTTTCATATACAAGATATATTGAAAATCAGATCAGGGAAGCTTTTGGTTTCAGAGGCACACCGCTTAAGTTTATCATAAGGGAAAGAAAGGAAGAACGTTAAGTGGAACGGATAATTTGCTTATTGATAGGTTATGTTTTCGGACTTTTTCAGACTGCATATATTTATGGAAAGTTGCATGGAATCGATATAAGAAATTACGGGAGCGGTAACGCCGGAACAACCAATACGATGCGCGTACTCGGTACGAAAGCCGGACTGATAGTGCTATTTGGTGATATTATAAAATGTATACTTGCGATAGTCGTTACAGGATTTTTGTTCAACGATAACTATCCGGATATGATTTATCTTCTTAAAATATATGCCGCTACGGGAGCGATACTTGGACATAATTTTCCTTTTTATCTGCATTTCAAAGGCGGAAAAGGAATAGCGGCTACGGCAGGACTGATTCTTGCGTTTCACCCATACTTTATACCGGTAGGAGTTGTACTGTTTTTCGGTACTTTTTTTACGACACATTACGTATCGTTGGGCTCATTGTTGGTATATGCAGGCTTTATGATTGAGCTTGTGGTGCTTGGACAGCTTGGAATCTTTAATATGGGTCAGGAGCATCTGATAGAGATGTACATAATAGCCGCATTATTGACGGTTATGGCGTACTACAAGCACAGAGAGAATATTATGCGCCTTATTAAGGGTGAAGAAAGAAAGACTTACTTGACCCATAAAGAGAAACAAGATACTAAAGAAGATAAGAAATAATGCGAGATATTTAAAAAACATTAGTTATAAATTTGCAGGCTGATAGAAAGGTATGGTGAATGAAATGGCAAGTATCAGTGTAATCGGGGCCGGAAGCTGGGGAACTGCGCTTGCGCTTTTACTTAGTAATAACGGACATAAGGTGACTATCTGGTCTATTATGGAAAAAGAGATTGAGATGCTTATTAACGAGCATGAGCATAAAGATAAGCTTCCGGGAGTAAAACTGCCTGAAGATATGGAATTCACCACCGATTTAGAAGCGGCAGTTACAAAAAGTGAAGTTTTGGTGCTTGCAGTACCTTCTCCGTTTACCAGAGCAACTTCCAAGAGTATGTCAGCTTATGTGAGGGATGGTCAGATTATAGTCAATGTTGCAAAAGGTATAGAAGAAAATACCCTGATGACCTTGTCTGAGATTATTGAAGAGGAAATACCAAATGCAGATGTTGCCGTATTGTCCGGACCTTCTCATGCGGAAGAAGTGGGAAAAGGAATTCCTACTACAATTGTCGTAGGTGCAAAAACCAAGAAGACCGCGGAGTATTTACAGAATATTTTTATGAATGAAGCATTTCGTGTATACATCAGTCCCGATGTACTTGGAATAGAGCTTGGCGCGGCACTTAAAAATGTCGTTGCTCTGGCAGCAGGAATTGCAGACGGACTCGGTTATGGCGATAATACCAAGGCCGCACTTATCACAAGAGGAATAGCAGAGATAGCAAGGCTTGGAACCACTATGGGTGGAAGATGGGAGACCTTTTTCGGACTTACCGGAATCGGTGACCTGATTGTTACCTGTGCATCCATGCATTCGAGAAACAGGCGAGCCGGAATATTAATCGGTAAGGGTTATACAATGGATGAGGCGATGGCAGAGGTCAAAATGGTTGTAGAAGGCGTTTATTCTGCAAAGGCTGCTATCGGGCTTTCTAAGAAGTACAATGTACAGCTTCCTATTATTGAACAGGTCAACGAAGTGCTGTTTGAAGGCAAGTCGGCGGCGGAAGCGGTTGGAAGCCTGATGCTTCGGGATAAGAAGCTGGAGAATCCGTTGATTCCCTGGGAGGAATAACAGCGTGGACTTGCTTTTCCGGAAATGGTAGTTGGATTGATTAAGTAGGCGATGAATCTTAAAAAGGTTTATCGCTTTTTTTATTACAAAAATTGTTCATCTGATTACAATTAGATGAGTGCCTGAAACTTATTACATATTTGAATCGTATTAGTTACAAAAGGAGTTGTTTAAGAAAGGGGCAAGTTATGAATAATTCAATGGAATTCAGCAATATGACAAGACTCTGCCACAATATCATAAAAACATATCAGACACAGACTAATCAGAGTCCGGTTTCTGCGCTTGGATTCTATGAGAAATTCATAGAAAAAACAGCAGAAAGTGAAGCTATGCTTGCGGCATTCAGGTCTAATATGACAATGGAAGAGTATAAACTCTATATTTATGATAAGATAGAAGCCCTTCCGGTTCATCCATCCAATATGCAGGATTCCGTAGCGGTACATATATCGGATGAAGGTTTTGAGGCTATGAAGAATGACCCTGAATATGAAAAATGGGTTTTAGATACACTTGAGCGAAATTTCATGAGCTATGACCCGTGGAGCAGCACCACAGGTGGAAAATATATGGTATTTCATTTTGGCGCTACCAAGAAAGAGTTCCGCTCGGAGATATGGCATCTTGGATTCAGACATGGAAATGGGCAGAAGGTATATGAGGAAAAGGCAAAGGATAGTTTCTGGGAGCGCAGAAAGAGGCGTAGGAAAGAATTGCTTGAGCAGTTAGAGGAATTGGAAGATGCTAAGGCGGTAGCAAAGAGGATTGCCAAGAGTGAATATTTTGCACAGCTTGCAGCGTTAAAACCGGAAGATGGGGAAGCGGTGCATCCAAGGAATATAGATTTGATTGCAATGCAGATTTTTTCAACTTTAAAGCCGGGGATATTACTGGAGCCGTTTAGTAGTAAAAAGGTTAAAAGTTAATGTGATAGATTTGGACATAGGAGGATAGGAAAAATGAGTATTAATGGAGTCGGAGAAACAACGCGTTATTTGGCAGGATATGGGACAGTGCAGCTGAAGGAGCATAGGACAGAAAGTAATATAACAAGGGATGACTTAATTGCAATAATTGAGAAATCTAAATCCGGAGATAGTTTCTCGGAGAAAATGGGGAATACAGTACAAGCAAATGAAAGCGCTTCACCGGTTACCTTGCATGGCAATGATGAGGAAGCAGGGGATATTGCTATCAGTTCATGGGCGGATGTTGTGAATGGGACATCTGTTACTGTGTATAAGACTAAAGATTTTGATCCTGAGAATCCTGTATACAAAGTAAAGACCTGGGATAAGGCAGGGAATGTGACAGAGCGGATGGTAGATGTGTCTAAGGTGGACCCAAAGAACTGTGATACTGTTGAAATGTATGCGTATACTTCGCATTTAAAAGACAGTGGCAAGGGTGATTTTAAGGAAACGGTATTAAAGACCGCCATAGCAAAGGCAGCAAAGAATGCAGAGCAGAGGAGTACCGCTTCATGGAATTTTTCAGAGAAAATAGACTGGGTGGCAACCGTAAAAGATATTATGCAGTCCGCTTATAACTATGGAGATTTTAAGGGATATCTGGAGTGGAAGAAGTTTTTGGGATTTTTGGAATAGAAGAAATATTACCTTAAAATAGAAAAGGAGAAGAAATGGATATTAATAACACATGTTATATAAATCCTTATACATTTCAGCCCACATCAAAAAGGATTACGAATGTAGAAAATAGAAGAGAAATAGCTGAACTAATGCGGGATGAGACTATATGCAGACCCATTAGTCTTGAGGAGCTGATGGGAGGAATGGGTAAACCTCTCAATCTTGCGGACAGGACAAGTGTCAATATGTTTAGCAATTCCGTAAATATTGCGGAAGGTGCAAAATTAATAGTATCCGGCGGCTATGTGTTGACGGTTAGGGACTATGGTGTTGAAATATCGGACGGAGATCCCTATAATCAGGCTGCAAAAAAAGAAGCGGCCGAGATGGCAAGTGCGTTGACAAAGCTTCTCCGTAATGCCGGGGGAACGGCGAATAAGGTAGCCTTTAGTGACGCCGAATACCGGAAGTGGACTGAGGATGTAACCAAAGTAATGAAATGTTTTGGTATAGATACATCGAAAACTTTTACCGTAAACGGAATGAAATATACTAAAAACGGCAAAGGGTATTTTGAATCGGCGGCAAATACCGCTGCACAGGAAGCTTATGAACGTCAGATAGCGGCAAACAAAACTTATGAATTTGCAGATGAACGTACCAAAAAGAAGATTGCATATTTGAGTGATTACTACTTATCAACTGTTCCGGAAAGTGTAAAGAAGGTTTGGGATGAAGCACTGAAAGAAACAGGAGTGAATCCGTTTTACAGCGGTGAAAACACGCTTTCGCAGCTTGCCGTGGAGCAGGATTTTTTGACCGGAGGTAATGATAAGATTTTTGGAGATTCCATAGAGAGCAGTGTAAATGCAGTTAAAAATATCCTTGACAGAATCGAGAATCCGCTTGGAAAAGTCAATGAGGAAAGGGCGGAAATGCTTAAGCAGGAAAAGGTGTTTTACTCAGCATTATTAGAGAAACTTAAAAAATTATAAGATGTTAGTATGGAGGAGTGAAAATGAGCATCAGTGGAATATCAACAGGTTATTATCAAACAGGATATACTAACGCAAATACGGTAAAAGGTGTAACAGATAATTCGTTTGCAGACACTTTTACAGGAAAAGCAAGTTCAAACAAAATAGATTATGATGAAAGAGCATTTGAATATTGTGCTCACTATGCTCCGGATGAAGTAAAAAAGGCATGGATGGATGCAGCGAAAGAAACAGGTGCTAACGGTATGGGAATAGGCAGTGACGGAAAGATGACGCATATTTCCGCAATGCATGTCAAAATGCTGACCAATAATATTAAAAAAGGTTATTGGGAAGGCGGAAAAGTAACCGATCTACCTGGCTGCGATATTCTGGGAGGTACCGTTGAGTCCGCATTACAGGCGGCAAAAGAAGCATTATATTACCTGGAACATCCACTGGATACCTCCGGACGCAGCTATAAAGTTCAGCAATATATTTTAAAGGAAAAGGCATTTTATAAATCTTTTATAGAAAAGCTGGAACATTTAAATGGCAGCACAAACGAAATAAATAACAGCTACATAAGAACATCTTATAAAACCGGCTCAGTTGAAGCATACTTTGCCTTATACACATATGGCATTCGTGATGAGAAACAGACTTATGAAACATATCAATCGGATAATTACAAAATCGTGCCGGACAACGAAGCCGGATGCTTTGATATTTACAATAAACAAGGCGAACGTTTAGGAGCTTTTTCCTATTCAGACATTGTAATCAGACAGGATTCTGTAACGGGAAAACAGTTTTTAATTTCAGAACATGGAACCATGAGCTATGACGCTTTAGTTTTAGATGATGAGCTCAAAACCGCTTTGAAAAATATTATGGGTAAGGATGAACTGGAAACTGAGGAATTAAAAGGGTACACCCTGCAAACACATTCTGAAACAGGCATACAATATCTGCTAAGAGAAGGCGAAGAAGGTCGGGGTGGTAAGGTCCTGTTACAGAGTGAAGAAGACATTTCGAAATATGAGGCACTTGCGGAAACATATTTTAATAAATACCCGAATCTGATAAAAGATAAAAACGCCGCTTATATATGGGCTGATTTGGAAATAAAAGGACTCGCAAAAAGGGCAGAAAACGGTCTTATATCAATGGGTTATGATGGTATGTCATATAATGATAACTTAGATTATCAGAACAACTGGAGTGTGGTTTTTGGAAAAGGTACCTACAAAGCATTGTATGATTATATCAGAAATAACCCAACAGGTATATCCGAAATGCAGAAGTTTTATGTGTGGCAGGATATATTTGATATGCTTGGCAGCAGTTATGAAAGGATATGGTAGATAGGAGGAATTAAAAATGAATATAAACGGAATGCCGTCAACTTATTATCAAACTGGATATACAAACAATAAATCCACAAAAACATCAACCGGAACCGGTTTTTCAAACTATATTAATAATGCAGCGAATAATACAGGAAAAGGACATATCGTTTATATGAAAACCGATGATATGCTTTATTCCGGCGGTAATGGCACCGGCCTGTCTTTTTATCTTAAATATGCAGAAGATTCAACAGAAGACGACCCGACCGTGATTGCAAAGGGCGTCGATGAGAATGGAAATAAGTTTGAACAGACAATTCATATTAACGATATCAATCCTAAAAATGCAACAATAGTTGAAATGCGGGCATTGGAAGCTTATACAGGAGTAGAAAAACAGCATGGCTTTACTTCGCTTCCGTTATCTTCCGGAAACATGGGTCTGCATGAAAGAAGAAACTTTATGGCTATGTTTGAAAAAACAATCAGTGATATGACTATACTTAGACAGCAAAGTACAGCAGCATATTACAGATATAGTATGCAGGATTATTGGGATTTTATTAGTAGGAAATAAATTTGATCGGTTGGGAAAATGATATTGTGACTACTGTAAAAATAAGGGATATATGCAAACTTAAATGACATAAGGATTGAAGAAAGGAAGTTAAAAATATGAATATTGGTTTTACAGGACAGACAGATTATAAAATGGATTATGCCGGATATGCAGTTACAGGTAATACAAAAATAGACGCATTTTATAGTGGGTTATCGTCAGCTGCAGAAAGGGCAGATGGTAAAGGTGAGGGAAAAATTTTGGGATTAACCATGCTGCCTTACAACGATACATTATCTTATGGAATGACTGCTAAATATTCAGAAAAATCTACGGAAGATGATCCCGTAATTAGGATATCTTCAAATTATGGAGGAGAACAGCGGTACTATGACGTTCATGTGAATGAAGTTGACCCCCAAAATGCGTCACAGTTAGAAATGTTTGCATTATCATGTTATATGGACGATAAAGGCATTACAGATGGCGGATCTTTTGGCTCATACAGCAAAATGAAAGTGTATGCTCAAAATGCAGCCTATGATGGATTATGCCCTGATATGCAAGACCCGGCAAATATATCTATTAAGTTTGATTGGGTTTCCATATTGAAACAAATGGCACAGACATATTTGGGAAATGCGCAAACTTATTCTCAATATCTTAGTGCAGACGGGTTAGCAAAGTCACTTGAAATGTGGAGTCAGAAATTTAATACATACTTCGGAGGACTTGAAAATGAATATTGATACATCATCATATTACATAAACCCTAATACACGGAGTTTAACATCAAACAGAAATAATACGGCACTAAGAGACAAAGAGGCATCAAATTTTATGTTTGACCAGATGCGACCCGTGGAAGATTTGATAAAGGTATTAAATACCCCTATCAATTTAGCGGGAAGTACGAGTATTGACAAAGCAGCTAATTCCATTTATTTAGCTGCCGGCACACAAATTTATGTTAATGGTGGACATATATTGACGGTTAAGCCGCAGGGTGTAGAAGTATCTTTCACAGAAGATCATAATCCTTATGATCAGAAGGCTTGTGATGAAGCGCAGGGTATGGCAGATGCATTAAGTACCTTGCTCCGTAATGCAGGTGGAACAATGAATACGGTTGCCCATAGCAAAGAAGGGTATCAGCAATTTACACAGAATGTAACCAAGGTATTAGGTTATCTGGGAATAGATACCAGTAAAGATTTTTATGTGAATGGTATGAAATATTCCAAAAACAGCCAAGGCTACATTGAGTCCGAAGCAAATACTCAGGCAAAAGCTGCTTACGAGCAGTTAAAAGCAAATAATAGAACATACGAATTTGCTGATGAGCGAACCAGAAAGCAGATTGCCTATATGAGTGATTATTATCTGTCCACAGTGCCGGAAGGTGTAAAAGCGGCTTGGCAGGCCACTTTAGAGGAAACAGGAATCAATCCGTTTCCAAGCGGATATGGCAGTGTGTTACAGCAGCTTGCCACGGAGCAGGACTTTTTAACAGGTGGTAATGATAATATTTTCGGTAATTCCTTGGCAAGTAGTATCAATGCGGTAAATCGTATTCTGGATAGGATTGCCAATCCTTTGGCAGCGGTAACGGAAGAAAATGAAGTATATCTTCAGCGGGAAATGGAATTCTATAAATCATTTATGGAAAAGTTGAAACAAACATAGGAGGATAATAAAATGAGTATCAATGGAATCGGAACATCACCCTATGCAGCATTAGGATATGAAACAAGAAAAGCACAGCAAACGGCAGCCACAAATAATACAGCAGACAGCAGCTTTGCAAGTAATATGAATACAGTACAAAAATCGCAGATGCCGGGAGGAGCATTTGTCTTTCACTATTTTGACAGTGAAGATGGAGAGCGGGCAGTAAGCGCAGCCTGTGGTGCGGATTATTCCGTAACCGTTTATGAACCCAAAGACTTTGATCCTTCAAATCCGGTTTATAAAGTTAAAGTATGGGATAAAGACGGCAATGTAGTTGAGCGCATGGTAGATATTTCCAAGGTAGACCCGACTAACTGTGATTACATAGATATGTATGCGTATTCCTGTTACTTGGGAGATGAAAAAGGCTGCAAAGACGCGATTTCATCTTTTATGGGTGCGGGTGTGACTGCAAATGAAAACTGGTTGGAAGGGTGGTCCTATGACGACTTATTCAGTAAAAGAAACTGGATTAAAGCAGTAAAAGATATGATGCAGATGCAGTATGATGCAGGTAATTTGCAGGGGTATCTTGATTATAAGAGGTTCCTTGATGCGATTGATGATGACAGGAAGGAAAGAGCGGAGAGAAAGGAACAAATTGATAAAGAAAGAGAAGAAACCGAAAAGAAACAAAATGAAGAAGAAAACAAGACTGATTCAGAAATAATTGTTAAGCCGGATGGTTCACAGGTGCTTGTAACGACCACAACAATAGGTGAAACACAGGTGTCGATGAGTCTGGAGATTGCTAAACCAACTGGATAAAAAGCTAAATTAGGACCTTGTAGGATTCGTTCTTACAGGGTCCTCTTCCTTTCCTTATATCTCCCTCATCCCTTCCAATCCCTAGAAAACAGCGAAAAACTATCATTTTCAGCATATCCGAAAAGAAGAGGGTGTATACTGCCTTAGAAGATGCTTTATTGGCTCTGTATAGGCGATACAGGGGATTAAGGGGAATCTAGGTAGGCTTGTATAAGTGGCTTATCGGCTTAAATATGAGCTTATACAGTAGTAAGGGTATAGGAG
>JAFLTH010000023.1 GCA_022510525.1 Lachnospiraceae bacterium
ATCCCCTGTTAATTATGCCCTTGTCCCGACTCCGACGCCTCTCCATCCGTCCCCCTCACAAATTTCAATTTAGTCTTGTCATAGTTCCTTATTTATCTTACAATAGAAGTGAATTTTCTTTTAAATCGGAGTACCAAGGAAGGATAAAAGATAAGCATGAGTCTGGAGATAATTCTTTCGATGGCGGGCGGTCTTGGCCTGTTCCTGTTTGGAATGAGGGTCATGAGTGAGAGCATTGAGAAAGTTGCCGGCGCCAAACTTAGACAGATATTGGAACAACTAACAACTAATCGTTTTACCGGAATTTTAGTCGGGGCTGCCTTTACTGCCATTATCCAGTCATCGTCAGCCTGTACTGTCATGGTAGTCAGTTTCGTAAACTCTGGTCTGATGAATCTGTATCAGGCGGCCGGTGTTATATTCGGTGCCAACATCGGTACTACAGTCACATCACTTTTGGTTTCCTTTAAATTAGAAAGAATAGCGCCTGTTATTTTATTGATTGGCGTAATAATGGCTATGGTATGTAAAAAACAAAAACATACCAAATTTGCTGAAATCATTATTGGTTTTGGTATTCTGTTTATGGGTCTAAGCGCTATGTCGGGAGCTATGTCCGGTATGAAGGATTCACAGGCAGTACTTGATATGTTTGCCTCTTTGAATTCACCGATTATTGCGATTTTGCTGGGAACGGTATTGACTGCAATAGTACAGAGCTCATCGGTTACGGTCAGCATTATGGTTTTGATGGCAAATCAGGGATTGCTGGGTCTGGATATGTGTATGTACATTATCTTAGGCTGTAATATCGGTGCCTGTATGTCTGCGCTGCTTGCATCGCTCACCGGTAAAAAAGATGCCAAAAGGGCAGCTTCAATCCACCTTATTTTTAACGTTATAGGAACTGCCATAGTATTTGTTATATTTATGCTGGGTGTGGATCAGGTAGTAGCCGTGCTGTCATCGGCAGCCCATAATGATGCGGGACGTGTCGTAGCATATGCCCATATAGCGATTAAGCTTTTCCAGGTTATTATAATGTCACCGTTTATAGGTGCAATAGTCAAACTCACTTACATAGTCGTACCGGGTGATGATCAGAAGATTGGTTATCGTGAAAGTCACCAGCTTAAGTACATAGGTGAAAAGGTGGTATTTAATCCGGCCACTGCAATAGTTGAAGTTATCAAGGAATTAGACCGTATGGCATCTTTGGCCAGCGAAAATCTTAATCGTGCCATGAATGCACTTGTAACTATGGATGAGGAAGAGATTGAAGAGGTATATGCGGTTGAGGAGAATATAGATTTCCTAAGCCATGCAATTTCGGATTATTTGGTAAAAATCAATCAGACAACTCTGCCTATAGAAGATTTGAAGAACATAGGCGCTCTTTTCCATGTGGTTAACGATATTGAACGTATTGGTGACCATGCCGAAAATATAGCGGCTGCGGCCAGAAACAGGATAGAGGCAGACGTTTCCTTAAGCAAAGATGCTCAGATGGAACTTGGCAGTATGCTTGATATGGTCAATACAATACTCAGATTTTCTATGGAAATGTTTGCAAAAAGTTCAGATGAACATGAGGAAGATGTGAATCATCTCGAAGAGGCAATCAATGAAAAAGAGAAAGAACTTCAAAAGAAACATCTGGAGCGTTTGACCAATAATGAATGTACACCGGAGGCAGGAGTGCTGTTCTCTGATGTCACATCAGGTCTTGAGAGGATTGCCGCACATGCCGTTAATATTGCTTTTGCCACAGTAAGTATGGATGTATAAGATTAAACGTCTTATTGAAGCAGTCAGGCGGCATATGGAAAGGAAGTAACTAAAATGAAGTATAATTTTGGAGATTCATGGGATGGCTTCGATGCAAAGCAGTATGTATATGATGAGCATAAGGAAAAAAAATGGCGTACCGGTATCTGGAAATTATTGGCTTGTATTATGTTACTTATAATTATATATATTGTTAAAGACCATATTGATGAAATCCGTTATGTAAATAAAGGAACTATGATAGAAGCAGAATATGATGCCCAAAAGGGGATTGCACGATATAGGGACGATAATGGGAATCTGCACACATATAATCTGAGCAGTTATTATGTTTCGGCCGATGATAGCGGCACACTGCAGATGTATTATATAGGAAGTCCTAAGTATGCAAGACCACGCAATTCCTTAGCTTCAAGGTTGTTTTTTTATTTCTTTTTCGGGGGACTGCTTGCATTATGCATATGGAGATGTAAGAAAAACAGTTAATAATACTTGACACATAAACATAATATTGCTATAATAACAACACATTTGTAATATTTGTAACAATTACGTAATAATTATAGCAATAAATGTAATTGTTTCGTTAAATATAGAAAGGCATGGTTATAATTAATGAGACGTAAAGAATTGTGCTGCTTTTTGACCTTTGTTATGCTATGTCAGCCCATCAGGATATTGGCGGCAGAGACAGATGTCAATGCACAGACTCAGATACAGAGTGAAGTTGAAACAAAAGAAGAACATTCTACGGTACAGTCGGTTCTGGACGGGATGTCGGTAGGCATAGATGCAATGATAGGCATGGATTCAGTGGCAGTTGGCGAAGATTCGGAATTCGATGAAAAAGATACGGAAGCTGATGACGAAATCAAGGATAGTGATAGTACCGAAGATTCAGATACGGTTTCAGGAATTGCCGATGCATTAGGTGAGCCAATCGGTATATCTTCGTTGGTTGAAGCTGATAAGTCCAGAGAAGAATATGCCAAGGCATATGAAGATGCCAAGAATGCTAACTGGGGTTATACCAATTTAGGTATAGCCAATGTAGATAATAATTTGAATATCAGGGCAGTTGCCGCGGAGGATGGCAGACTTGTAGGTAAGCTTCCCAAGGATGCAGCCTGCGAAATAATCGATTCTGATGGAACGTGGGCACATATTAAATCCGGTAATGTAGAGGGATATGCAAGCTGTGATTATCTCATTACGGGAGTGGCTGCGAAGCATAGAGCAGAGGAACTTGTTTCCACTATAGCAACGGTTACCACCGATACCCTGAAAGTAAGGGCTGAGGCAAATACCGATTCCGAAGTTATTACAATGGTTCCTAACGGAGAGCAGCTGGAAGTAGTGGAGTCCGAAGGAGAATGGGTTAAGGTTTATCTGGACGATCAGGAAGTATATGTATATGCTGATTATGTTGAGGTAGACGCCAAATTAAATACGGCGATTACAATGACCGAGCTTCTGTACGGGCAGGGTGTTTCAGATGTGCGTGTTGATCTGTGCCAGTATGCCAAGGAATTTCTTGGTAACCCGTATGTATGGGGCGGAACCAGTCTTACCAAGGGAGCGGATTGTTCCGGTTTTGTTCTCAGTGTATTTAAGAAATTCGGTGTTTCCCTTCCGCACTATTCGGGATCACAGGCAAATTGCGGAACCAAGATAAGTCTTTCCGAAGCTAAGCCGGGAGATCTTGTATTCTACGGAAACGGTAAACGCATCAATCATGTGGCTATTTATATCGGAGGCGGTCAGGTTATACACGCCAGCAGTCCTAAGACAGGTATTAAGATTTCCAATGCAACTTACAGGACTCCGATTAAGGTTGTAAGGATTTTATACGATTAAATAAACATGCGCATAGCTATAGAAGAGCTGTCCGGTATAAATGTCCGGATAGCTCTTTATGTGCTTTATAAGAAAGGACCGTAATATGGAAATATGGGCGAAATGCAGGGCCGGATTCAAGAACAGGCTTCCGCAATATATGCTTAATTTGCTAATGCTTTTCATCTTCTGGGGAGGACTCCTTAGAAAAAGTTATAATTACGATACCGTTTATCATATGGTAGTGGACGATGCCGATGTTATGACCAGAATCAGAGGAGGAAGGTATGCTGCGGCATTGATAGATTATCTGCTCCTTAAGCTTGAACTTCGTACAACGAGTAATATCAGTATTACAATATTTTTTAGCTTAATTGTATTTGCGGCGGCAATGCTCATAATGCAGCTAATATTTGAAAGGTATATGCCTGATGACAAGTGGGCTAAGGCAGGGTTTTACTGCGGGCTTAATCTTGTTTTTTTGAATGTGCTGTTTGCCGAATTACTGATGTTTAGCGAATACAGCATATATTATGCTTTAGCGTATCTGGCAGCGGCGGCAGGAGTATTTTATTTTATAAGAGGTAAATATCTGCCTATGCTGCTTATGTATGTTACAGCGGTATCTTTTTATCAGAATGCCGTAGTATATGCAGCTATTCTGGCAGCCTTTTATATCTATCTGGATGAAAAAACGCTGTTGTCATTAAGAGCAGTCGGGCGTGAGATTGCGGCAGTTACGACCTGCATAGCCATAGGTGCGCTTGATCTGCTAAGCATAAGGGTTTTGGAGAAGCTTAATATGATTCCGCTTTCCGCCAAGGTGTCGGGAATGGGAAATATGGCTGAAAAACTTTCCGAGGCGGCTGCAAGTTTTGTGTCCCTAAACAAGAACGCCGCAGGAATATTCCCTAATTTGTGGCTGCCTCTGCTGTTTGCGGCACTTATCTGGATAATGATAATTTATAGTCGGATAAAAGAACAGAATTTTTTGGGTATAATTTTCCTGTTTATTGTATGCCTGGGAAGTTATATACTATTATATATAATACCTTTTGCATCAATAGATTTTTATTTTCCACCTAGGCTGTCTTTTTGCTTTTTTATGATAAACGGACTTCTTATGGTTTCGTCATATGCCGTAAGCATTAAGAGTCTGCATAGGCTGCTTGGAATAGCGGGAGTTTTTTATATATTTATACATCTTTTCTTCTCCGGTTTAATAGTTTCGGATCATTTTGTGAGCAATTCACTTGATGAAGTATATGTGAATATGCTGTATGATGAGATAGTAAGATACGAAAATGAAACCGGCATAGAGGTGAAAAAACTTGCTGTTATGAAAGATGCCTATTCACCGTCCGTATACCCGCAGGTGGATGTTGCTTCGGGACAGATAAACGAGAGGGTGATAGATGCGGTTCCGGTCTCGATTGTTCAGGTAGTAACCGGGAGGGTTTTGGAAAGAGTAGATATGCCAAGGGATATAAGAGAGCGGTATTTTAAGGATAAAGACTGGGATTATTTTAGTCCGAAAGAGCAGATTGTAATTGAGGGTGATACGGTCTACTGGTGTATATTCTAGAAAATACTCTTTTCTAAATTTTCTGAATATGATATAATAAACGTAAGCCTTGCGGCTAACGTTACAAGAATTACTCCGTAATTCTTGAGAGGGTGTTTAGAGTTGAGATGTTTTAGTCAGGTTTACAGGAAGAAAGTAGTTGAGATAAATGAAATATAAGAAAATTAATGAAGCAACTATTCAATGTATTATTTCAGAAGAAGATATGGAAGAATACGGACTTACTATTGCGGATATCTTTGAGCGGAATGAAAAGGGCGAAGGATTCTTACGTGATGTAGTGGAAAGAGCCCATGATGAAGTCGGTTACCGACTCAAGGGTGATAATATTGCAATGCAGATTACGCCTATTCGTGATGAAGGGTTAGTGATTACTTTTTCTGATGCAGGAATCGCAGGATTTCAGAATATGCTTGAACATATTAAGGAAGTACTTTCGGGAATTGATTCCGAAAGCATGCGCGATGCAATAAGAGCATTGGCGGAGAATGACATACCACAGAAAAATAATCTGGAAGATACCTGCCGTATATTTATATTCTCGTCACTTAATCATGTGATGCGGTACTGCGTTTCCATACCGCCTAATTTGACGATAAGAAGTCATCTATATAAAGAAAGAGAATATTATTATCTTGTTATTGAGAAGAATCGCCTTTCAAAGAAGAATTTTAATAAGATAAGTGCGCAGGCGGTAGAATTCGCAGGTCTGATAGTACCGACAGAGGAAAAACTCATTTATCTGGGAGAGCATGGAGAGTGTATGATAAAAGACAGGGCAGTTAGCCGGATGCGCCAGATATATCAGTAATTAATATACATAATAACGATTAAATGTCTGCATGTGAGAGCATGCAGACTGTTTTTGTGAAAAAATGTTGACAAATGCAATAAGTTATCTGAGAGGAATGTAATTATTATGGAGGAAAATAGACTTAAATTTAGGGATTCCGGAGTTGATAAGCGGATTATCCGGGCAGTGGAAGAGATGGGTTATGACTATATGACACCGATTCAGGAACAGGCAATCCCTGTTTTTCTTTCGGGTAAGGATGTGATTGGACAGGCTCAGACCGGTACGGGTAAAACGGCGGCATTTGGTATTCCGATTCTTCAAAAGATTAATCCGGATAACAGGAACCTTCAGGCAATTATTTTATGTCCAACCAGGGAGTTGGCAATTCAGGCTGCGGATGAGCTGCGTAAGTTTTCCAAATATATGCATGGAGTCAAGGTATTGCCCATATACGGAGGGCAGGATATTGGAAGGCAGATTAAGAGTCTAAAAGGGGTTCAGGTTGTTGTGGGTACACCGGGGCGTGTTATGGATCATATGCGACGCCATACAATGAAAATGAATGATATTCACACCGTAGTACTGGATGAAGCCGATGAAATGCTCAATATGGGCTTTCGTGAGGACATAGAGACCATTCTTAAGGAAGTACCGGAGGAGAGACAGACCGGTCTTTTTTCTGCAACTATGCCTAAACCGATTCTTGATATTACCAAGATGTATCAAAAGGATGCCGTTTTTTTAAAAATGACTCCTAAGGAAATTACAATATCACTTATTAAGCAGGCGTATTATGTGGTACAGCACAAAAATAAGGAAGAGGTTTTATGCCGGCTTATGGATTATTATGACCCTGCCAGAGCTTTGATTTTCTGCAATACAAAGCGTATGGTAGACGAGCTGACCGAGAACCTGAAAAAGAGAGGTTATGCGGTAGAGGGTCTGCATGGCGATCTTTCACAGCATCAGCGAGATACCGTTATGAATCTTTTTAAAAGCGGAAATGCAGCAGTATTGATTGCTACGGATGTGGCTGCAAGAGGAATCGATGTTGATAATGTGGAGGCAGTTTTTAATTATGATGTGCCTGATGATATAGAATACTATGTGCACAGAATCGGAAGGACCGGACGGGCAGGTAAAACAGGGCGTTCATTTACACTTGCAACCGGCAGGGATATACGTAAGATACGCGAAATCGAGAGGATATGCCATACCAGGATTAAAGAGAGAAAAGTTCCTGCCGCAATGGATATTACAGCCAGAAAGGCAGATAAAATATTAAATGAATCTGAAGAAGTAATTGCCGGACAGGATTTAACAAAGGCTATAAAATTTCTGGAAGAACGCATTGCATTGGGAGAACATGACGCGCTTCAGTATGCGGCGGCATTTATGAAGATGAAACTGGGCGATGATATTCAGGATATTAAGCAGGAGCGTTCACGCTCAGATTGGCTGCCGCGCGGTAGGAAGAACCGAGACGGCGAACGTATGAAGTCCGGGAAAGGTAAATCGGATAAGGGTAGGTCAGGAAAGAATAAAACTGACCGTGATAGTCAAAAGAAAGACAAATTAAATAAAGGAAGCTCAGATAGAGATAAATCCTATAGGGATAAATTTGAAAAAGAAAAGCCAGTAAAAGAAAGACAGGATAAAAGACATAAGGATAAATCATACGACAGAAGAGAAACGGAGTTGAATACAAGATATTCCGCACTTAGAATTAAGACGAAAAAGCAGAATTAATGCGCATCACAGCACCAGCTCCCGCCCATGTTCTTTTAACCACTTTCTGGCATTGCGATAGTCGGGATATGCGGCTTCAACAGCCTGCCAGAAGGCTTTGGAGTGATTCATATGGGTGAGGTGGCAGAGTTCGTGAACTACAACATAATCCAGAATTGCGGGAGGGGCGAGCATAAGTCTCCAGTTAAATGAAAGTGTACTCTTGCTGCTGCAGCTTCCCCATCTGGTTTTCTGGTCACGTATGGAAATGCGTTTATATGTACCGCCTGTAATGGCATTGTAATAGGCGACTCGTCTGGGAATATAAGAGCGGGCCGCTTCTTTATACCGTGATTCAAGGGCTTTCCTTTGTATTTCTGATAAATCGGAGTGCGGTTTGTTGTTAATATTTTCGCGGATTTTCAAATAGTGAGTGATTATCCAGCGGCTTTTTTTCTCTGCAAGCTGTATTATCTGACGGCTGCCTGTACGAAGCGGTACCCTAAATACAATGGCGGCATCTTCATTTATGGAGATAGAGCAGGTTTTTCTTTTGCTTTTTATAACGGTATACGGAAGTTCATATACGGTTCCGTTATATGAAATTGTAAGGGTTTGCATTATGGTCCGGGACTCCTTTGTCAGGGTTATTTGTCAGAGTTTTATTGTTTGAGTTCTTTTCAAGGTTTGTTTATTATTTATGGATATCATTTTAGCATATTTCATTTGTAAATCAATAGTATATATGTTAGTATGAATGTTGGGTGTTTATTTTAATTGTTGATTCAGTATAGGAGCAGTAGCATGTATGATTTGAAAAAAGAAGACATGAATGTAGAACATAATAATCATACAAGAAACAGGGATGAAAAGCGTGCAATTCAGCAAGCGAAGCGTAACAGACAGGTAAGGATGTATAAAATCTGTATAGCAGTGTTTGTCGTACTTTTTGTATGTGCAGGCTGCGGTGCGATAATCTGGAATCTTCCTTCGCTTAAGCTTTCAAGGATGCTCTCTGCCGGGGATAAGTATACTGAAAGCGGAGATTATGTAAAGGCAAACGATTCCTATGAAAAAGCACTTAAAATTGACTCCGGTACGGTTGAAGCATATCGCTGTCTTGCCAATAATGATTTAGAGCAGGATAATAGTACGGCAGCCAAGAAAATCCTGTATTCCGGTTGGGAGAATACTCAGGATGAGAGTCTTTTGCATTATTACTGCGTTGTAGTATTAAATGAAGCGGTTGCACAGATCAATGAAAAGAAGTGCAGTATGGAAACAGTCGATAAATGCCTGCAGGTATTGAATATTGAGAAAGATAACGAGGATGCACTTCATCTTTTGGATGTCTGCTATGACAGGCTCTATACCGGAAGATATGAGGATGATGCCTTCACCGTTTTTTTAGAGGATACCGCTATGAAAGAAGATGAAGCGGAGGAAGTATCATTAAGTGATATATTGATTGACAGTATCTCTTTTGAGGATGTTCCGAATGATATTATGACAAGCAGTATTTCAAAAAATGCTTCCAAATATGAAAATTATGAAAATCAGCTTCGGAGCCTGCTTGCATTGTATGAAGAGACAGAGTCGGATGCGATTGAAAAAATAATTGCGCAGTATGCGTTGCTCGATATAGAATATGTTTATTTTAGCGTAAATAATTTGACTAAATATTACAAATTACTGGAAGATGTATACGAGGCCGTTCAGGATAAGTCAATAGAAGAATTGATGGAATGTCTCTCTCAGGCAATAAAAGTACAGGAAGATTTTGCCGATATATTTACAGAATTTGCACAGGGTAATTATGAAAGTGCCAAAGACTTTATAGTAAGTGATACATATGTAAATTTGAGAGATTCTTTTATAAACGGAGAAAGCGGTTATTGGGAGGGAAGTGCCGCCGTTCCGCTCAATCAGGATCAGATGGTACTTCATAAGACAGATGACGGTTTTAAATTCTTTTATCCGGACTATGATGATTATGAGAATACACAGGGTGTAATTACCGTATGGGGAAGCAGACAGCTTGATGATGGGGTGCAGAGAACAACCATTTCTTATGAGCCGGTTTCTCAAAACGGAGAATATTATCCTCATACAGAGTATGTAATAAGTTATGAATACAGTAATGTCCTTAAAAATGGAACTGATATAAAAATGAATTACCGTTTAAACACTACCACCACAACAGAGGAAGGCGCAGAAACCGAAGCTATCGGCGACTGGGGCGGTGAACATGAGTGGAAGACCAGTTATTAATATTTTATAAAAGGAGATAAAAAAATGGCAAAGAAACCCACAGTATTAATGATTTTAGATGGCTACGGCCTGAATGAAAAAAAAGAAGCCAACGCGGTTGCACAGGCTAAAACACCGGTTATGGACAAACTGATGTCGGAGTGTCCTTTTGTTAAAGGAAATGCAAGCGGAATGGCAGTGGGACTTCCTGATGGGCAGATGGGAAACTCTGAAGTCGGTCATCTGAACATGGGTGCAGGCCGCATCGTATATCAGGAACTGACCAGAATAACCAAAGAGATTCAGGACGGTACTTTTTTTGAGAATCCCGCACTTCTTGATGCAGTGAACAACTGTAAGAAGAACGATTCATCACTTCATATGTACGGACTTTTATCAGACGGTGGCGTGCACAGTCATAACACCCATCTCTATGGCTTGCTTGAGCTTGCAAAAAGAAACGGTTTATCGAAGGTTTATGTACATTGTTTCATGGATGGTCGTGATACGCCTCCTATGAGCGGAAAAGGTTTTATAGAAGATTTGGAAGCAGAGATGAAAAAGATTGGAGTTGGAGAAGTTGCCACCGTGACAGGCCGTTACTATGCAATGGACAGGGATAACAACTATGACAGAGTAGAAAAGGCTTATATGGCGCTTACCAAAGGCGAGGGAGTTGCAGCTGACAGTGCAACGGGCGGTATCCAGGCATCTTATGATAAAGAAGAAACCGACGAATTCGTAAAACCCATTGTAGTTATGAAAAACGGCGCTCCGGTTGCCACAATAAAAGATGGAGATTCTGTTGTATTCTTTAACTTCAGACCCGACAGGGCAAGAGAGATTACCAGAAGCTTCTGCGATAATGACTTTACAGGCTTTAACAGGGAAAAGAGACTGGATCTTACCTATGTATGTTTCTCCGACTACGATCCTACCATTCCGAACAAAGAAGTTGCCTTCCATAAAATCTCGGTTACCAATACCTTTGGTGAGTGGCTGGCAGCTAACAATATGAAACAGGCAAGAATTGCGGAAACCGAAAAATATGCGCATGTTACATTCTTCTTCAACGGTGGTGTTGAGGAGCCTAATGAGGGCGAGGACAGAATTCTGGTAAATTCCCCCAAGGATGTTGCAACTTATGACTTAAAGCCGCAGATGAGTGCGTATGAAGTGTGCGACAAACTGGTGGGCGCAATCAAGTCCGGAAATTATGATGTTATAATAATAAACTTTGCCAATCCCGATATGGTTGGCCATACAGGAGTAGAAGCAGCAGCAATCAAGGCTGTTGAAGCAGTGGATGAATGTGTGGGAAAAGCCGTGGATGCAATCAAGGAAGTGGACGGCGTAATGTTCATCTGTGCAGACCATGGAAATGCCGAGCAGCTTGTTGACTACGAGACGGGAGCACCTTTTACCGCGCATACTACCAATCCCGTACCGTTTATTCTGGTGAATGCAGATCCGGCTTATAAGCTTCGTGAGGGCGGTTGTCTTGCAGATATCGTACCGACCTTGATTGAGCTTATGGGTAAGGAACAGCCAAGCGAGATGACAGGTAAGTCTCTTCTTGTGAAATAGTTGTATATAAATAAGGAGCTGTCAAGGCAGCTCCTTTTATCTTAATCAAAATCCCTGCGATTATATTTCTCTTCACAATATTTGCAGCGGTAAATTTCTTCTTTCTCATCAGCCAGAACAAAAATATGCGGAAGTTCCTGCTCAATGGAAGTTATACATCTTGGATTTTTGCATTTTATGATATTCTTGATTTCCTTGGGGAGAATCAGATCCTTTTTGTCTACAAGGTCTCCGTCTTTAATTACATTTACCGTAATATTGTGGTCGATAAATGCCAGAACATCCAGATTAAGAGTATTTATATCACACTCCACTTTAAGTATGTCCTTTTTCCCCATCTTATTGCTGCGGGCATTTTTGATAATTGCAACCATACAGTCCAGCTTGTCCAGCTGCAGATGATGGTATATTGACAGGCTCTTGCCTGCCTCGATATGATCAAGTACAAAACCTTCTTCTATTTTTCCTACATTTAACATATTCTTCCTCCGTTTCTATTCAGGGTTTAATCTGACAAATCAATTGACATATTAATGTGAGGTTATACGTGTATGTTCAATAACGTAAGTATCAGTGCCATTCTCACGTACATACCGTACTGCACCTGTTTAAAGTAAACCGCTCTGGGGTCATCGTCTACCTCAACCGAAATCTCGTTGACACGCGGAAGAGGATGCAGCACCAGCATATCGTCTTTCGCCATTGCCATCTTGGTCTTATTAAGTATATAGAAATCTTTCAAGCGTACATAATCTTCTTCATTAAAGAAACGCTCACGCTGAACACGGGTCATATAAAGCAGGTCCAGATTAGGCATACATTCTTCCAGACGGATTACTTCTTCGTAGTCAATTCCTTTTTCCTTAAGCATATCCGTAATATAGTCAGGAACCTTAAGTTCCGGAGGAGATATGAAAATAAAGTGTATGTCAGGATATCTGACCAGCGCATCAATAAGTGAATGGACGGTGCGTCCAAACTTAAGGTCACCACAGAGTCCGATTGTGAAGCTGCCAAGCCTTCCTTTGAGAGAACGAATGGTTAAAAGGTCTGTAAGAGTCTGTGTCGGATGCTGATGTCCGCCGTCTCCGGCATTTATGACAGGAATGCCGGATCTGCTTGCGGCAACCATAGGGGCTCCCTCCTTGGGATGGCGCATTGCACATATATCTGCAAAGCAGGAGATGACTCTAATCGTATCCGAAACGCTCTCGCCTTTGGAGGCGGAAGAGGATCCTGCATCCGAAAAACCAAGCACCTGTCCGCCCAGGCTCAGCATAGCTGATTCAAAACTTAATCTTGTACGTGTACTGGGTTCGTAGAAACAGGTCGCAAGTTTTTTTCCGTCACAGGCATGCGCATACTTTGCGGGATTTTTTTCAATATCATTTGCCAGATCAAAGAGTGAATCCAGCTCGGCAGTTGTAAAATCAAGGGGATTCATTAGATGTCTCATTGGCATGTACTCCTTCCGTTTATTATATATAGTTATTCAATGTAGTAATTCAAAAAAATAGAAGAGATATGCTCTCTTCTATTTAAAATAGCTATGATTGAAATGATAATAAATCATCCACCGTTTTCCGCTTGGGAGCGGTTGGTGTTTCGTCAGGATAACCTATCGGAATTAAGGCAACAAGTTCACGGTCTTCCGGTAATTCTATCATGGACTCAATTTTTGCCTGATCAAAGATGCCTAAAATAACGGAACCGACACCTTTGTCATATGCTGCAAGACAAAAAGTCTGTGAAGCAACGCCTGCATCATACATCTGCCAGGTATCTTTACGCGGGGTAGTGAAAGAACCGTCTCTTTCATAACCGCATCTGTTCTTAATGACAGTAACGGCAATCAGCATAGGTGCATTTTCAATTATATTTCCATTGCCGGGAAATGGAGTGGTACCTTCTTTGGCAATTTTATCCTTTAACTCTCCCTCTATGGCAATGTAGCGTGTAATCTGAGTATTCTTCCAGCTTGGTGCAAAAGAAGCCGCTTCAACGATTTCGGCAAGAAGCGCATGGTCAATCTTATCTGCCTTGAACTTGCGGATGCTTCTGCGTCCTTTTATACATTCATTTACTGTCATAAGACACCTCCTTATAGTAGCGATTTAGCAATACCGGTTTGAGCCACAGGCACAAACTTGTGGGTGCAATTTCTAATTTCACCCTATATATTGTGTATATAATACCACAAACTTAACAGGGTTTCAATCCAAAAATGTTGTGGAAAAATTTTTATTATGATATAGTAGTATAAAGTGATTTTATTCAAAAGAAAGCAGGTGCATACATATGGAATATCAGGAGAAAAAAAGGTGGTTATTCTTCGGTTTGCCTTTTACATTTACAAGCTATACAATAGGTGAGGAAGTGATCACTATCAGAAGCGGGCTGCTAAATACCCGTGAAAATGACTGTTATATGTATAAGGTACAGGATGTGGAGCTGGAAATAAGTTTGCTTGAGCGTATATTCAGACTTGGTACAATTGTCTGCTATACGGGGGATACAACACATCCTACCCTTCGTATAGAGCATATCAAAAACGCCAGAGATATCAAAAACTTCATATTGAAGGAGTCGGAAGAGGCAAGGCGTAAGCGCCGTACCTTAAATACTCTGGATATAGGTTCAGCTCCGTTAGATGATGCGGACCTATAAAGCTTAACTTTTGGACAGCCTGTCATTTTCCATAAGGAGACGCTCAAACAAAAGTCCGGAGACGAACCAGCAGGGTGTATAATCAAGGCGTATTACCTTTCCGATGTTCCATCTGGAGCGTTCGTAATTCCATGGGCAGAGTCCTTTTTTGGACAGCAGGGTTCCGGATACGAATTCACATAAAAAGATGATGCCTGTATATACCAGACCGCGGAATATTAAGTTTCTGCCTTTTAGCATGCGGCCTACCGGGGTTAGGAAAGCTGCCAGTCCATATATGGGAAACATCCATATGGAAGTCCTTCCGGATAGTCTTAAATCTCTTTTGCGCAGTGAGTGGAATGCCGTAAAGATGATTTCCAGACACCAGCCAAGCAGCCCGCAGTGAATAAAGTTTTTGATAAAGTTTTTCATAATCATAGAATGCCCGGAATTTGCCGGTTCTATACAGGATAGGAAATTCCTGAAATGCAGCATAAGGAGAACGAGATGATCTATAAAGAGGCGGCCGAATATGTGGAATCCCTGCAGGGATACGGTTGTGTGCCGGGACTTGAGAGTATACGACAATTATGTGCTTATTTAGGTAACCCTCAGGATAGTTTGAAATTCGTACATATTGCAGGTACGAACGGAAAAGGTTCCGTACTTGCCTATGTATCGACCATACTTACGGATACGGGTTATAAGGTGGGAAGATATATATCGCCGGCAATAACCGATTACAGGGAGCGGTTTCAGATAGACGGCAGGATGATTTCCAAACAGGGATTCTGCAAATATCTTGAGCCTGTAAAAGAAGCGGCTAAGCGTATGGTTTCGAACGGAAAACCGCACCCCACTCCTTTTGAGATAGAAACCGCAGTAGCGTTTTTATATTTTCTGGATAAAAGATGCGATATTGTCATAATTGAAACCGGAATGGGAGGAACCCTGGATGCAACAAATATCATAAAAACACCGGTATGTGTTGCGTTTACCTCAATAAGCATGGATCACATGGCGTATCTTGGTGCATCTTTAGAGGAAATAGCCGCTAACAAGGCAGGCATTATCAAGGAAAACATTCCTGTAGTATCGGTTTTACAGAAACCGGAAGCGGCAAAGGTTATAGAAAATGAAGCCGGAGCGAAAAATTGTGATTTGATCATTGCCGATCCGGATAAAGCGGTTAACATAAAATATGGATTGACAAAACAGACCTTCAGTTATGGAAGATATAAGAAAATAGAAATTTCAATTCCGGGTAAATATCAGATACATAATGCGATTACCGCAGTTGAAATAATAGATGTGTTAAATAAAAAAGGCTTCCCGGTATCAGAAGAGGCGCTGCGCACCGGATTTGCCAAAACCGGATGGCCCGGACGTTTTGAGATAATCGGACGAGGGCCGCTCTTTATTGCGGATGGAGCCCATAACGAGGATGCGGCGCTTAAACTTGCACAGTCCATAAGTTTTTATTTTACAAACAAAAGAATCATTTATATAATGGGAGTATTAAGAGATAAGGATTATAACAGTGTGATAAGCGCAACTCATCGGTACGCGGAACAGATTATTACGGTGACGCCTCCGGCGGGGGCGAGGGCGCTTAGCGGATATGAGCTTGCTAATGTTGTGAGAGAATATCATAACAGCGTAACTGTTGCGGACAGCCTCCTGGAGGCGGTTGAGCTTGCCTATCTGCTTGCCGGGAAAGATAAGGATGCGGTTATAATTGCATTCGGTTCCCTGTCTTTTATAGGAGAACTTACTAATATAGTAGAGCATAGGGATATGATCAGGAGAGATTCTCATGGTAAATCAGAAGAAAATTGAGGAAGCAGTGAAGTTATTTTTGGAAGGCATCGGTGAGGATATTACCAGAGAGGGGCTTATAGAAACACCGGAGAGGATTGCCCGCATGTGTATCGAGCTTTTTGCCGGAATGGATGAGACTGCTAAGAGTCATCTGCAGAAAACTTTCTCTGTAAGTAATAATGATATAGTGCTTGAGAAGGATATTACATTTTATTCGGTGTGTGAGCACCATCTTTTGCCTTTTTACGGGAAGGCACATATTGCATATATACCGGATGGTAAAGTAGTAGGACTTAGTAAACTTGCACGTACGGTGGAGGTTTATGCCAAAAGACCTCAGATACAGGAGCAGATGACCGTACAGATTGCTGAGGCGCTTATGGAGCATTTAAGACCTAAGGGCGTTATGGTTATGCTTGAGGCCGAGCATATGTGTATGACTATGCGCGGCATAAGGAAACCGGGCAGCAGGACGGTAACGATAGCTAAGAAAGGCTGCTTTGAAGAAGAACCTAAATTGCAGGACTATTTTTTTAATTTAACAGGAGGAAAAATATGAAAATAGGGAAAAAAGAATTTATCACAGGCAATACTTATGTAATGGGAATTTTGAATGTGACTCCGGATTCGTTTTCGGACGGGGGCAGGTATATGAAGATGGACGATGCGCTTGCCCATGTGGAGGAAATGATTAAAGAAGGTATGGATATTGTGGATATCGGCGGAGAATCCACAAGACCGGGGTATACTCAGATATCGGATGACGAGGAGATAAGCAGGGTAGTTCCCGTGATAGAGAGGGTAAAGGCGGAGTTTGATATTCCTATATCACTTGATACATACAAGAGCAAGGTTGCAAAAGCGGGAATTGATGCAGGTGCAGATATGATAAATGATATCTGGGGACTTAAACATGATGATAAGCTCGCAGAAGTAATAGTGCAGACAGGGGTACCGTGCTGTCTGGTACACAACCGTAAGGATGCGGATTATAAGGACTATATGAAAGAGATATTACTGGATTTTGAGGAGTCTATAGAACTGGTACGCAAGGCCGGGATTGCAGATGATAAGATTATTCTGGATCCGGGAATCGGGTTTGGTAAAACGTATGAAAATAACCTGGAAATCATTAGGAGACTTGAGGTTTTGCACAGTTTCGGATATCCGATCATGCTTGGCACAAGTAGAAAATCAGTGATAGGTCAGGCGCTTGATCTGTCTGAATCGGAGCGGGTTGAAGGGACGATTGTTACAACTGCCTTTGCTGTAAAGAAAGGCGCAATGTTCTTAAGAGTACATGATGTGAAAGCAAATGTAAGAGCTATCAGAATGACAAGAGCAATTCTGGACGGAAGATAAAAAACAGTAAAGGAGCAGCATATATATGGATGAAATTATTATTGAAAATTTGAAGGTTTATGCTTATCACGGAGTCTATAAGGAAGAAAATGAAAAAGGGCAGAATTTTTACGTAAATGCCGTACTCTATATGGATACCAGAAGAGCGGGAAATGAGGATAAGCCTGAGCTTACTACCAGCTATGGGGATGTATGTCAGTTTATTTATAATTTTATAAGCAAGAATGTATTTAAGCTTATAGAGGCGGTTGCCGAAAAGACTGCAGAGGCTGTACTTTGCGAGTTCCCGTTGATTGATGCAATTACTTTGGAAATACGTAAGCCTGAAGCTCCGATTGGTTTGGAATTCCAGTCGGTATCCGTCAGAGTGACCCGCAGATGGCATATGGCATGTATAGCAGTAGGCTCAAATATCGGCGACAGACAGAAATATATTGAAGGCGGTATTGAGGCACTTGCACAGGATAACAAATGCAAGGTAGTAAAGAGTTCAGAGTTAATACGAACAAAAGCTTACGGAGAAATAGAACAGGATGAATTTTTAAACGGTGCGCTTGTAGTGAAGACATTGTATACACCGGAAGAACTGTTGAATAAAATACTGGAAATAGAAGCGGCTGCAGGCAGAGAACGCAGAGAGCATTGGGGCCCCAGGACACTGGATATGGATATCATATTCTATGACGATATGATCATAAATACCGATTCCTTGAACATTCCCCATATAGATATGCAGAACAGAGATTTTGTGCTGGAGCCCTTAGCCCGTCTTGTGCCTTATGTGGTACATCCGGTTCTTGGCAAGACGGTTATACAGCTGCTTGAAGAAGTTCAGAAGTCAGGAGAAAAGCATGTCATCGACTCGGAATATATACATTAAACCGCTTACGCTTTATGAAGCAAAAGCTGTCTATATTGGAAATGCCCACCGGGATTTTCCGTCAAATGAACTTAAGCCTTTTTCCATGATAGAGAGGTTATGGAATAGAGGGTGCTATAATGGTTATGGATTTTATGAGGCGGATATTTTACGGGCATATGCCTTTCTGATGGCAGATGGTTCTACCAATATGCTGCTGGTGGATTATTTTGCGGTGTGCGAGAACGCAAGGGGAAAAGGATATGGTACGGAAGCGCTTGCGCTGTTAAAGGAAACCTGCATGGAGCGGAACGGTATAATATTCGAAGTAGAGGATGAGGACTCTGCTAAGTCCGAGGAGGAAATACTGATTCGCAGACGAAGGATTGCATTTTATGAAAAGTGCGGTGTAGTAATGACCAATGTGAGAAGTCATGTCTTTGGTGTGGACTACAGGCTGATGGTGATGCCGCTTGCTGACAGAGATGCCGGAGAAGGCATTGGTGAGAAACTGACTTCCTTGTATAAGCTTATGCTGCCAAAATGGGAGTTTGACAGTGTTTTCAGGCTTAGATAGGTAGTTATTATGGGTGGATTAAAATTATACTGTATTATAGGCATAATCTTTTTTGGCTGCTTTTATCCACGTTTACTTGTACGTGCTATGTGTGAACCGAGACCAAATAGAAAGCAGCTGATAAAGACTAAAAGAGGGTACTATATACTATATGGTATTGTACAGACATTTTATATTGTTCTGGTTTATATGATGGCCGTCAGTATGGGATTCTTTCCTGCGCTTAACAGGTTTGATTATTTTATGCGGTTGACATTTAGTGACAGACAGTATATTTATGACAGGCACTCTGAATATGATGTTGACCTTGATAAGAATGCGTCATATTATTATTTTGATGCAGGAGTAAGCGGACAGGAACTGGTGGACTTATTGGAATATATTGTGGTAGAAAGGACATACACCTATAAAAGGTATCAACTGGAAGGTTTTAAGATACAATATGATATAGAAAAAGAATGCTATCTGCTTAAACTGAATGATGTATCCTATTGTACTATAACCGTTGATAGAAAAGGTCTGCTTAAAAGAGCAGGCTATAAATGGGAAGATGAAAAACTGAAAGTGAGATATGAATTTTTAAATGGCGCCGCTGAATACTGAGGCGCCATTTTAATATATTTTTTTTATTTCAATTTGGTTTACATAATATGCATACTTTATCTTATGTTTTCCATAGCCGCATCCCTTGCAGCATCAAACGTGGTGACATATGTACCGCCGAATGTACTGGTCTTGTATACGGGAACCGGCTCATTGAAAAGGTTAAAGTACACATATTGGGAAGTAATGTTTATATTCTCATAAACGCCTTCGATAACGGTTTCGTTATTGGTTCCGTCAATATACATTCTTTTTAATGCCGGATTAGTCGAAGAACTGGTCTGGTAGTATATGTAATAATCATATACATTGAAGAAATCAACGCGGTCGTTGGTCAGCATTTCCACAACATCACCTGATAACGAGTAACGGCATAATCGATAGTTGTTGGCAACATCCATATAATATATGTATCCGTCCTGATAGATTGGATTCCAGATGTCGCTTTGCCATACTTTGGTAATATTGTCACTTCTGGTGTTCAGTGTATAGAGGGAATGGTCATCCTGAGTACCGTTGAAATAAATACTGCCGTTTACATATGAAACCGGATTGATGATATAGTCTGCAACGGTTGTCTTATCGGACTTATCAATCTTAATCTTGGAAAGACTGGCTCCGCTTTTCGTGTCAAGATCCTGATAGTAGAGATAGTTGCCGCAAAGCTGCATTGTAACCGCGAAAGTCCTGTCTAAGCAGACGGTATGCTTACCTTTTCTGTCACTGCGGTAGATACCTGCGGTACGATTCATAAAACCTAAGCCGGTGCCGTTGGTTCCGCTTTCCATATAGTAATAAATGTACTCACCACCGGCATTGATGGATGCAACTGTGTTGCTTCCTATCTTCCTTATTTTGGTTTCGTCGGGATTCATGCAGTAGAGGGTATTATTATCATAGGCATTTGAAAAAAATACCTGTTCCTCAGACTCACAAAAGAGACCGCCGTTATTTAAGTTTCCTGCGGTATTTCCTACAGTGGATTCATCATTAAACTGAATCCTGCTTGTAAGAACCATAACGGTAAAAAGTAAGGCCACTACTAAAAATATACAACATATAATTATAATACTTTTTTTATTGGTTGACATAACAAGTCTCCTATACCTCTTCAAAAATTATTTATATTATAACGTAATCTTATTTATAGTATAGTATTAAACCGGCTTGCTATCAAGTGTGATTTTGGTATAATATATTAAAAAGAGCAAGCCGGATGACATTTGAAAGGAATAAATACTATGGATTTACTTGAACTTAGAAAGCAGATTGATGAGATTGATAAGCAGATTGTAGATCTTTATGAGAGGCGTATGAATATTTCGTCGCAGGTAGCGGATTATAAAATAGAAACCGGAAAGAAAGTCTTTGACAGGGAGCGCGAACTGGACAAGCTTCGCAGTGTAAAAGAGCTTACACATAATGAATTTAACGCTCATGGAATTCAGGAATTGTTTGAGCAGATAATGTCAATGAGCAGGAAGCTTCAGTACAAGAAACTTTCCGAAAAAGGCAGCTTAGGTAAACTGCCCTTTATTGGAGTCGATTCGCTGGATGTTAAAAGTGCAAGAGTGGTATTTCAGGGTGCGGAGGGTGCCTATTCCCAGATGGCTATGCTTAAATTCTTTGGGGAAGATGTCAACGGCTTTCATGTAGACACTTTCAGGGATGCCATGTGTGCTATTGAAGAGGGGAGTGCGGACTTTGCCGTGCTTCCGATTGAGAATTCAACTGCGGGCATAGTTAATGAAATCTATGACCTGATGGCAGAGTTTGAGAATTACATAGTCGGGGAACAGATAATAAAGATTGAGCATTGTCTGATGGGCTTGCCGGGTACTAAAATAGAGCAGATTAAGACGGTTTATTCGCATCCACAGTCTCTTATGCAAAGCTCACGTTATCTTAATGACCATGCTTCATGGCGTCAGGTAAGCATGCAGAACAATGCCTTTGCGGCAATGAAGGTAAAAGAAGACGGTGATATAAGTCAGGCAGCAATTGCAAGTGAACAGGCTGCAAAGATTTACGGGCTTGATATTCTTGAGAAGGGGGTAAATCATTCCCATACCAATTCTACAAGATTTATCATTGTGACCAATCAGAAGATTTTTTTGAAGGACGCAGGAAAGGTAAGCATATGTTTTGAGGTACCTAATGAAAGCGGCTCATTATACCATATGCTTTCACATTTTATATATAATAATCTGAATATGACCAAGATTGAGAGCCGTCCGCTGGAGGATAGAAACTGGGAGTATAGGTTTTTTATTGACTTTGACGGGAATCTGGCTGACAGTGCGGTTAAAAATGCACTGAGAGGACTTAGGGATGAGGCCAGAAATATGAGGATATTGGGGAATTATTAATACGGACGAACTCGGTGAATGGAGTATATGATAATGAGAGAAGAAGAACTGATAATATATAAAGATTTTGAAGACGGTGATTTGCTGCATGATATGGTGTATTTGATGGAGCATTACAGGGAGGATAAAAGTACGGCATCGCTATATGACTGTATGCACAGACTGCTTGAGATTGCGGCATCGCATGGTTTTTATGGGAATCTGTGGCATTGTTATCTGGCGAATCTGCTGGTGAATAATGAGAATAGTTATAGTGTGTCCTGTGAGATAAGGGGGAATGTTCAAGGTACGATAAATGAGCTGGTGCTGCACGACATACAGATTTTTAAAGAGTTTTATGACTATGATTTCAGTGATATGATAGAATGGTTTAAGGTGCCTGAGTTTAAAATGGTACTTAATTATACCAGCTCTTTTCAGGAGAGCAAGGTATATAATTTAAGGATACGTGACAGGATATGTCATCTGGCACAACGCTTTAATTCCGATGATACGCCGGAAGCTATGAAGGATACGCTGACGGAATTTTATAAGGATTACGGGGTTGGAAAGTTTGGTTTACATAAAGCATTTCGAGTAAGAAGTGATGATGGCCGGACGGTTATTGAGCCGATACTTAATATTGCACATGTGCATCTGGATGATCTGGTAGGATATGAGATTGCCAAGAAGAAGCTGGTAGATAATACCGAGGCGTTTGTAAATGGAAAGAAGGCAAATAACTGTCTGCTGTTTGGTGATGCCGGAACCGGTAAGTCGTCCAGCATTAAAGCGATAGCGAATGAATATTATGATATGGGTCTGCGTATCATTGAGATATATAAGCATCAGTTTCAGTCATTGAATGATGTTATTTCACAGATTAAAAACCGCAATTATAAATTCATTATATATATGGATGACTTAAGCTTTGAGGATTTTGAAATCGAGTATAAATATCTGAAGGCCGTAATTGAAGGCGGATTGGAAAAGAAGCCTGAGAACATACTTATATATGCTACTTCCAACAGAAGGCATCTGGTGCGTGAGAAATTCAGTGACAAAGAAGACCGTAAGGATGATCTTCATACAAACGATACGGTACAGGAGAAGCTTTCGCTTGCTTCAAGATTCGGAGTAACGATTTTCTTTTCCTCACCGGATAAGAAGCAGTTTGAAGAGATTGTAAAAGTATTGGCGAAGCGCCATAACGTGGAGATAGAGGAGGATGAACTGCTTGCACAGGCAAATAAATGGGAACTTGCGCATGGCGGCTTGTCGGGAAGGACAGCGCAGCAGTTTGTGGATTATTTACTTGGACAGTATAAAGGCAGGGAAGCACAATGAAAACTTTTGCGGCAATAGATGTAGGCTCATATGAGCTGTCAATGAAAATTTTTGAAGTCTCAAAAGAGAATGGATTAAAGGAAATCGATTATATAAGGCATCGTATTGATTTGGGAACGGATACTTATGCCACCGGAAAAATCAGCTATGAGAGAGTGGATGAGCTTTGCCGGGTGCTTAGAGAGTTTAAGCTGATTATGGCAGGTTATCAGGCGGATGACTATAAGGCATACGGAACCAGTGCTATCCGTGAGACTGATAATACATCCATAGTCTTAGACCAGATTGAGCAGCGTACCGGTATCAAGATAGAGGTACTGAGTAATTCGGAACAGAGATTTCTTGATTACAAGTCCATTGCTTCCAAAGGAAAGGTTTTTAATAAGATAATCGAAAAAGATACAGCAATTCTGGACATAGGCGGCGGAAGTATACAGCTTTCACTTTTTATAAAGGATTCACTTGTAACTACACAGAATATGAGGCTGGGCGTTCTGAGGCTTCAGGATAGAATGAGCGTTCTGAATATTAGACCAAGCCAGTATGAGAATATTATAGATGAAATTATAAGTTCCCAGCTTTCCGTTTTTAAAAAGCTGTATCTTGATGAGCGTAAGATTGAAAATATCATTGTAGTGGATGATTATATATCTGCGGTCATGGAACGCAGCATGGAAAATAAATCGTTAAACACTGAGAATGAATCGGGATTAAATATGACAGATGTGTCAGATTCTTGTATCGAGGTTGACGATATTAACTCCGTTTTTCAAAATATATTTAAGAAGTCTACGGCAGAATCTGCAAGAATGCTGGGTATGCCGCAGGAGAGTATACCGCTTTTGTATATTTCGGGAGTCTTGCTTAACCGTGTCGTTAAGATGATGAATGCCAGGCGTATCTGGGTACCGGGTGTGACCTTATGTGACGGTATTGCATATGAGTATGGTGAAAAGAAAAAAATTATAGTGGCGGAACATGATTTCGAGCAGGATATAATTGCCTGTGCACAAAATATCAGCAAACGATATATGGGCAGTAAGCGCAGGGGAGAGACACTTGAGAAGATTGCACTTACTATTTTTGACAGTATGAAAAAGGTACACGGATTGGGAAAAAGAGAAAGACTGCTTTTAAGGATTGCAACGCTTCTGCATGACTGCGGAAAATATATCAGTCTGATGAATCTGGGGGAATGTTCCTATAACATTATAATGTCTACCGAGATAATAGGACTTTCCCACATGGAGAGAGAAATTGTTGCCAATGTTGTAAAATATAATCATCTGGATTTTAATTATTATGAAGTCATAGGTCAGGATGTTAACCTTGACAGGGAGGCATATTTAAAGATTGCAAAACTGACCGCGATACTAAGGATTGCCAATGGGCTTGACAGAAGCCATAAACAGAAGTTCAGGGATGTAACGGCAGCGCTTAAGGATGAGCAGCTTATTATAACTATTAACACATCAGTGGATATTACATTGGAAAAGGGTTTGTTTTATAAAAGGGCGGACTTCTTTGAAGAAGTTTTCAGTGTAAAGCCTGTTATAAGGCAGGAATAGAAGGGCAGGTTATTAAATATGACAGATACATCGGAATTTTCCAAAGCTGAAAATTATACTAACAGGGAACTTAGCTGGCTTCTTTTCGAAAAAAGGGTACTGAGCGAAGCAATGGATGAGCAGCTTCCGTTATTTGAGAGGCTTAAGTTCCTAAGCATTACCGCGTCCAATCTGGATGAATTTTTTATGGTCAGGGTTGCGTCTTTAAAAGATATGGTGACAGCCGGTTACAGTAAAAAGGATATTGCGGGACTTACGCCTATGGAGCAGCTTGAAAAAGTAAGTGCAGAAACTCATGAACTGGTTAAGCAGCAATATGCTACATATAACCGGTCGCTGCTTCCCAAGCTTTTGACGCATGGACTTCGTGTGATCGGGCGCCATGAAGATCTTACAAAAGTAGAAGCAGAGTATATTGATAAATATTTTGAAGATAATATTTATCCGGTTCTGACTCCTATGGCAGTGGATTCATCCAGACCGTTTCCGCTTATTCGCAATAGATCTTTGAATATCGGAGCTCTTGTTAAGAAAAAAAGCGGAGAAGGAGAACTGGAGTTTGCTACCGTACAGGTGCCGAGCGTACTTTCGAGGATAGTTTCGATACCCTCCGAAAAAGATAAGGCAGTTATACTTCTTGAAGAAGTTATTGAAAGGAATATTCATAAGCTGTTTTTGAACTACGATATTGTATGCGCATATCCGTTTAGAATTATGCGTAATGCCGATTTGCCGATAGAAGAGGATGAGGCTGAAGATTTGCTTGAAGAAATAGAAAAGCAGCTTAAGAAAAGACAGTGGGGTCATGCAATCCGTCTGGAAATAGAGGAAGGAATGGATGAGAGGCTGCTAAAAATCATTCAGGATGATCTTGAGATAGGGAACGAGGATATATATCCGATCATGGGACCCTTAGATATGACTTTTCTGATGAAAATGTATGATCTGGATGGATTTGATGACCTTAAAGAACATAGTTATATAGAACCTCAGCCCGTGCCACAGCTGCCGGAGGATGCCGATGTGTTTGAGAAGATACGGGAAGAGGATATATTGATGTTTCATCCGTATCAGACCTTTGAACCGGTTGTACGTTTTATAAGGCAGGCTGCAAAGGATCCTAATGTGCTTGCAATAAAGCAGACCCTCTACAGGGTCAGTGGTAATTCTCCGATCATAGCCGCACTTGAACAGGCGGCGGATAACGGAAAACAGGTTTCCGTTCTGGTAGAGCTTAAGGCAAGATTTGATGAAGAGAATAATATAGTATGGGCAAGGAGGCTTGAAAAAGCCGGCTGCCATGTTATTTACGGACTGCTTGGATTAAAGACCCACAGCAAGATTACATTGGTTGTACGTAGGGAAGAAAACGGTATAAGGCGTTATGTGCATCTGGGAACCGGCAACTATAACGACTCTACAGCCAAGCTTTATACTGATTTGGGGCTTCTTACCTGCTCTGAATCCATAGGCGAGGATGCAACAGCCGTATTTAATATGCTTTCCGGATATTCTGAGCCGCGCTCATGGAATAAATTATCCCTGGCACCGTTGTGGCTTAAAGACAGGTTCCTATATCTTATAAACAGGGAAAAAGAATATGCCCTTAACGGACGTCCGGCAAGGATCATTGCCAAAATGAATGCGCTCTGTGACAAGGATATAATTGAAGCGTTATATGAGGCCGGAGCTGCCGGAGTAAAAATAGATCTTATAATCAGAGGCATCTGCTGCCTTAAGACAGGATTGCCGGGAATCAATGAAAATATCAGTGTTCGTTCTATTGTCGGAAATTATCTTGAGCATGCAAGAATATTTTATTTTGAGAACGGCGGAAAATCCGAGTACTATCTTGCAAGTGCGGACTGGATGCCAAGAAATCTGGAAAAGCGCGTTGAGATTTTGTTTCCGATAGAGAAACCCGAATTGCAGAGAAAGATTATGTATATACTGGAATCTCAATTAGAGGACAATGTAAAAGCTCATATTCTGAATTCTGACGGAGTCTATGAGAAAGCTGACAGGGAGGGAAAGGAAGCTTTTAATTCACAGCTTGCTTTTTGCGAGCGTTCAAGAGCTGTGGCCAGAAAACAGGAAGAGATGGTTGACAGCCGGGTTTTTATTCCGGAAAGGCATGGTGATTAATATGAAAATTATATTAGCATCCGCTTCCCCCAGAAGGAAAGAACTTTTGAAACAGGTGGGCATATCATTTAAAACTATGCCCAGTACAAAGGAAGAAAAAATTACAAAGGAAACTCCGGAAGAAATTGTAGAGGAACTTTCTTATCAGAAGGCAGTTGATATCTGTGCACAGTTAGAAGAGAGCATGAAGGAAGATTACGTTGTTATTGGCGCAGATACTATTGTTTCCGCTTGGGGCAAGGTAATGGGTAAACCAAAAGATAAGGAAGATGCTTGTATGATGCTTGAGCAGATTCAGGGAAAGAGTCATCAGGTGTATACGGGTGTTACATTAGCCTGGAAGTATAAAGATACTCCGGCAATGTTTCATACCTTTTATGAATGTACTGATGTGACGGTGTTCCCTATGAACGCCGATGAGATAAAGAGTTATGTAAACTCGGGAGAACCTATGGATAAGGCGGGAGGTTATGCTATACAGGGACAATTTGCCGCTTATATACAGGGAATCTGCGGGGATTACTTTAATGTGGTCGGGCTGCCGGTAGGCAGGGTGTATCAGGAGATGAAACAGAGGAATTTGGTGTAGCGGGGGACTCCGAGATGTGCGGGCGGTGAAAAAGGTTAATTTATTTGATATGAAAGGGAGAAGAGAATTATGTTTGATGATGCTGTTTTAAAATGTTTTTTGGAGAAGCAGGGACAGTTGTTTCCGAAGGATGTAGTAGAGACATTGGAAGAGGCTGAGAATTTCTTGGAAGAGTGCATGGCTGTTGTCGTAGACTCTGTGCAGGAAGTCTGGGATTATTTTGATGCCGCGGGAATAGATATAGAGAATGCTGACGAAGAGGAGATATTGGAGGCTGACGAAGTCTTTGATATAGGCGATGGACGGTATCTTATTGTTGAATGTTAAATTGTAATCCGCATGTCAGCAATATGCATATGAGTATAGCAAATAGGCAATAACATTAATAGTTATTGCTTATTTTAGTTTTACTATTGTTGACAAATAATTACTGTATAATTATAATATAATTATGGAATATATAAAATTTGAGTGGAACGAAAATAAAAATCAAATAAACTTAAAAAAACATAAAATTACGTTTGAGGAAGCAAAAGCAGTATTTTATGACGAGAATGCATTGGTTATTGATGATCCGGATCATTCAGAAGATGAAGAAAGATTTATAATTTTGGGTCTTAGCAGTAAAGCAAATCTTCTGGTAGTCTGTCATTGTTGTAGGGAAACTGACACAGTAATACGTATTATATCAGCCAGAAAAGCAACTGCAGCTGAAACAAATCAGTATAATGAATTTTAGAAAGAGGTGACCAATATGAGGGAAGAATATGATTTTTCTAATGCGAGAAGAAATCCATATGTAAAAAAAGCAAAAAAGCAGATAACCATAAATCTTGACAGCGACACTATTGATTATTTTAAGGCTCAGGCAGAGCGTTCCGGAATACCGTATCAGACCTTGATTAATCTATATTTATCAGATTGCGCGACAAAAAAAAGAGAACTTCGGATGTCATGGAAATGATTTGATAGATAATGCGGCACTTGCATAAATACTAAGTTTCCTTTGCGTCTCTGGCTCCGACAATGAGCAAAGGAAACTTAGTATTTATGCAAGTGCTTATTCTAGCACAGACCACATATATTCAGCAAGCCCGTCGTTGTCGTTATCCTTTTGGGTGATGACATCGGCGGCTTTTTTTACTATATCGGGTGAATTCAGCATAGCGATTCCACAGCCTGCGGCTTCTATCATAGAGATATCATTTTGCGCATCGCCGGCGGCATAGGTGTCCTCCCTGGAAACTCCAAAATGCTCATATATATAACGAACGGCATTACCTTTTCCGGCATCATGGACAAAGAGTTCCAGATAATAATCGTTGGAAAATATAGAACTTATCTTATCCGATGCCCAGTCAGAAATAGAGGTTCGGAAATTGGTAAGCTTGTCATGGTCTTTTAGGTCAATGGCAAGCATTTTAAAAGGTTCTTTGGGCAAAGCCGAAGCATAGTCATCTGCAATCACCAAAGGAAGGTGAATCCTTCTGCGATAATAAATGATTTCCGCATCTTCACTATCACATACTATAGCATCATCGGTATAAGTATGTATATGAAGTCCGCATTCCCTTGCCCGTGCCTGCAAATAGGACACATAAGAAAGCGGCATTCTTTTTTCAAGGATTGCCGTCTTAGAGTCACAGTCATAAATTTGAGTACCATTGCTTGCGATAATTATAACTCCATCATAATCAAGCCCAGACTTTTCTTTAACTTCAATTATACTGTCAAGCGGCCTCCCCGAAGAAAGCACAAGTTTATTCCCGGCAGCGGTAAATTCATCCAGGAACTTCTTAGTTCGTACAGAAACTTTACTTTCCTTATTAAGCAGCGTCCCATCTAAATCCGTAAACAAAATCTTCATTACAATACGCCCCATTTTATATATTGCATGGAATTGCATAAATACTAAGTTTTCTTTGCTCATTGTCGGAGCCAGAGACGCAAAGAAAACTTAGTATTTACGCAATTCCCCTCAACATATATTAACTGAATTTCGTATTTTAATCAACACCTCTTCAGGAACAAACAACTTCCCGTATCCGACAGCCAAATCCAGCCCCGGTTTGTTACTGCCATGGAAATCGGACCCACCACTGTGAAGGAGGTCATACTTTTCGGCAAGAGCAAACATATCTCTCTCATCTTGATTTGTATATGAAGAGTATATAGTTTCGATTCCCATAAGTCCGGCATCCTTGAGTGTTCTTACAAGAGCATCCAGACGGTCCTTACCCATATGATAGAGTGTCGGGTGGGCGAGGATAGGAACCCCATCGGTCTGTAAAACAAGCTCAACAGCCTGTGAAGGTGTGATTTTTTCCCTGGGAACAAAATATTTACAGTGGTCGCCCACATATTGTGAAAAGGCATCGGCACGGCTTTTTACATAGCCATGATTTGTAAGATAACCGGCATAATGTGCTCTTGTAATGACAGCCCCCGGAAACTCTGCAAGGAGTTTTTCATAAGTGATATCAATACCGGCCTCATTCAGATTGTTACACATCTTGATGTTACGAGCAATTCGGGCATCAACAAAGGCCTTAAGTCTTGCCTGGAATTGGTCATTTTTATATTGGATAAAAAGCCCCAGTATATGAATATCCTTACCTTCATATTCCGTAGAAAATTCAATGCCCGGAATCACTTCAACGGGTTTATCATCTGCATAGGAGATTGCCTCGTCCAGACCGTCTGTGGTATCATGGTCAGTCAGTGCAAAGGCAGACAGTCCCCTCTCCAGAGCATAGTCCACAAGCTCTATCGGAGTATAGCTGCCATCTGATTTATTTGAATGTACATGTAAATCTACCCGATTCATATTAATCCTCATCGGTCGCAGTACTTGTATAAACAGTACGTTTTCTTGCCATTTCATCATTTTCAAGATACTCATCATAAGTGGTGATCTTGTCAATTATGGTTCCATCAGGAAGGATTTCTATAATCCTGTTAGCCGTAGTCTGTACTACCTGATGGTCGTGACAGGAGAATAGCTCCACTCCCTTAAATTTTATCATACCTTCATTGAGAGCGGTGATAGCTTCCATATCAAGATGGTTTGTAGGCTCGTCAAATATCAGGCAGTTAGCGCCGCTTATCATCATCTTGGAAAGCAGGCAGCGCACTTTTTCACCACCGGAAAGAACCTTTACTTTCTTGACACCGTCATCACCCGCAAAAAGCATGCGGCCCAGGAAACCACGCACATAAGTCACGTCTTTTACCGAAGAATATCCCATCAGCCACTCGGTAATAGTATAATCGTTGTCAAATTCCTCCGTATTGTCCTTGGGGAAGTAAGCCTGTGATGTGGTGACTCCCCATTTATAAGAACCCTCATCCGGTTCGATTTCACCCATTAAGATCTTAAAAAGTGTGGTCTTGGCAAGTTCGTTACCGCCTACAAAAGCAATTTTATCATCATGTCCGACAATAAACGAAATATTGTCTAAAACTTTCTCTCCGTTGATAGTCTTACTGATGCCTTCAACGGTCAGGACTTCATTACCGATTTCACGCTCCGGTCTGAAGTCTATATATGGATATTTTCTGCTGGATGGCTTGATGTCATCCAGTTCAATTTTTTCAAGGGCACGTTTTCTTGAGGTAGCCTGTTTTGATTTGGAAGCATTTGCGGAGAAACGGGAAATAAATTCCTGCAGCTCCTTAATCTGTTCCTCTTTCTTCTTATTGGCTTCTTTGCGCTGCTTGATTATAAGCTGGCTGGATTCATACCAGAAATCATAGTTTCCTGCAAACAACTGAATCTTACCATAATCGATATCGGCAGTATGTGTACATACTTTGTTAAGAAAATAGCGGTCATGGGAAACTACAATAACCGTATTTTCAAAGTTTATCAAAAATTCCTCAAGCCAGGATATGGCATCCAGATCAAGATGGTTGGTAGGCTCGTCCAGAAGAAGAATATCCGGATTACCGAATAAGGCCTTGGCAAGAAGCACCTTAACCTTTTCATTACCGTTGAGGTCACTCATCATACTGTAGTGCAGTTCGGTTTCAACTCCCAGACCGTTAAGCAGCATAGCGGCATTGGATTCAGCATCCCAGCCGTCCATTTCCGCAAATTCGGCCTCTAACTCACTGGCACGTATACCGTCTTCATCGGAGAAATCCTCTTTGGCATATATAGCGTCCTTTTCTTTCATAACTTCGTACAGACGTTGATTTCCCATGATCACAACATCCATAACGGGATATGAATCATATTTAAAGTGGTCTTGCTCAAGTACAGAAAGACGCTGCCCCGGAGTAATTGCAATGTCGCCGTTTGTGGTATCAAGTGAGCCTGAAAGTATCTTAAGAAATGTAGACTTTCCGGCACCGTTTGCACCTATAAGACCATAGCAGTTTCCTTCCGTGAATTTGATGTTTACATCTTCAAATAAAGCCTTCTTGCCTACTCTATAAGTTACATTGTTTGCACTAATCATATCAATAACCTATGCCTTTCTTTCAACCTATTACCCATTATATTATACACAAACCAGTCTTTTTTTCAAGAAAAAGTCGGTATATGATTGATTATAGGTAATGACAGACAAGACATTGCCTGAAAAATTGTAATAATACAACGGAAAAAGAAAAGGAGATGCATAAGATGAAAGATGAAAAAACTACAGAAAAGAGTATGGAAAGGAGTATGGGGAGCGTGGGTAACGGGGAAGTTTTGCTGGAACTTGAAAAGCAGATGATTTATCTGCGATACCTGATTGAACACGGCAGAACAGAAAAAAGTAACAATATGAGCTTTGCGGAGTGGTTCAGGGAGTGGATGGATAAGTATAAGAAGAATACCGTAAAGATGGGCACTATCAATGTATATAACAAGCATTATTCCATATATCTGGATAAACCTTTGGGCGGGCGGCGGTTGGTTGACATTAATGCAGAAGATATACAGGAACTGCTTAACAATATGGCAAACGAGGGGTACTCTGACAATACTATAAAGCTTACTTATTGCATATTATCGGGAATTTTTAAACAGGCATATAAGAATGAACTTATACCAAAGGATCCTTTTATAAGGATAACCAGACCAAGAGGCACAAAGGCAAAGGAGCGGGTGGCTTTTACAAAAGAACAGCAGGAGCTGTATATGTACTATGCACAGGGCTCTCATCTGTGCAACCTGTTTCAGCTGGCAATCTGCACCGGTATGAGAAATGGTGAACTTGCAGGACTTTTGTGGTCTGATATAGATTTTAAAAACCGGGTAATTCATGTAAGGCATACATTGATTGTAAAAGACAGCGGCGGATATGTGCTTGATACGCCCAAAACAAGAACGAGTGTTCGCGATATTCCTATGATTGGAAAGGCCTATGATATACTTAGAGCTCAGGAGAAAGATTACAGGCGGATGAATAACGGAATTACCGGGATTAAAAGTAATGACTTTGTTTTCTCGGTTATGAATGAACCGATAAGACGTAAGACGATAAGTCGTGAAATTGAATGCATGCTTGAGCGTATGAGGGCGGACGGGGTGGAGTTTCCGTATTTCACATTACATGCCACACGGCATACTTTTGCTACACGCTGTATAGAAGAAGGAATGCAGCCACAGGTGTTAAAAACTATTTTGGGACATGCCACATTGGGGATGACAATGGATCTGTATTCACATGTACTGCCGGACTTTAAAAGGGATGCAATGGAAAAAGTTGCAAACGCTTTTTAAATAATTTAATATATTATGTTGTAATTTTGAGATTTCTCTTGAAGTTTAAGATAAGGTTTTGATATTATGAAACTATAATGTATACACTGGATTAAAGGAAGTTATTAACATGAAAAAGATGAAGAAAAAAAGCAGGATTACCAAAATTAAACTGGCGGCAGGCATTGTAGAATGCGTTATAAATGCTATATTATTATATCTGTTTATGATAATGCCGCGTATATTCGGGAAACCCGATAAAGAGCCTCATACGGGAGCGCTTTATGCCCATAGAGGGCTTCATAATAACGATGCAGGTATACCTGAAAACTCAATGAAGGCATTTGAAAGAGCCAAAGAGGCAGGTTATGGAATAGAGCTGGATGTACAGCTTACAAAAGACGGGATTCCTATCATTTTCCATGATTTTACGCTGGAACGGATGTGTGGAGTTTCCGATAAAGTGGAAAACCTTACATATGAACAGCTTAACAAACTCACCCTTTTAAATACTGACGAGAAGATACCTACATTGAAAAAATTTCTTGATATGGTTAACGGTGCGGTTCCTCTTATTGTGGAACTTAAAGTCGAAATGACTAATCTGGCGCTGTGTCCGGCAGTACAGGGACTGCTTGATGATTATAAGGGAGTGTATTGTATTGAATCCTTTAATCCGTTAGTGCTTCTGTGGTACCGCATAAAACGAAATGCTATAATGCGAGGTCAGTTATCAACAAATTTCCGACTTGATGGTAATTATAAAACCCCGTTATATTTTGTGCTGACACATCTGCTTACAAACTTCGTTACAGCCCCGGATTTTATTGCTTATAACTGCCGTTTTAAAAATGAGCCGGGTCGTTTAATCTGCAGAAAGCTATATAAGAATCTTGCGGTTGGATGGACTGTGAAGAGTCAGCAGGAGTTAGACAGCATCAGAGATGACTTTGACCTGTTTATATTTGACAGCTTTATTCCGGAGGGGAAATAGCTGCTTTTACTTTAATAAAATAACTAAGTTGATTTTATATGCATACCTATAGTATAATATACTCATATTATTACCATATCTTGTATAATTCAATGTTTATAACTAAAAATAAACCGTAAAGGAGATATTTGTTATGGCATCCAAAGTATATTTTTCAAGGGAAATCACACCTGAAAAAGTAGTCGAACTTTATAAACTCTTAAATATTGACTTATCCGGTCAAACGGCAGTCAAGCTTCATTCCGGAGAGGCGGGTAACCAGAACTTTTTAAAACCCGAATTCTGGAAGCCTATTATTGAAACCGTAAAGGGCACCGTGGTTGAGTGTAATACCGCATATGACGGTGAGCGTAACTCTACACCCAAGCATATGAAGCTTATGAAAAAACATGGCTGGGAGCAGTATTTTACCGTGGATCTGCTGGATGCGGAAGGACCGGATATGGTGCTGCCTATTCCTGACGGTAAGGCTATTAAAGAGAACTATGTCGGAAAAAATATGGAAAACTATGATTCAATGTTGGTGCTTTCACACTTTAAAGGTCATCCGATGGGCGGTTACGGCGGAGCTATTAAGCAGCTTTCTATCGGCTGTGCTTCAAGTGAGGGTAAGAGTTATATTCATTCCGCAGGTTATACCAAGGATCAGACAATAGTGTGGGACCATTGTGCCGAGCAGGATAAGTTCCTGGAGGCTATGGCTGACTCCGCATCTTCCGTAGTGAAGTATTTTAACGGAAAAATTGCTTATATAAATGTTATGAAGAATCTCTCGGTTGACTGTGACTGCTGTGCGGTTGCGGAAGACCCCTGTATGAAGGATATCGGTATACTGGCGTCACTTGACCCTGTTGCAATCGATCAGGCTTGCTTGGATCTGGTTTATGCCGCAAAGGATGACCCCGGACAGGCGCATTTTCTTGAGAGAGTTGAATCACGACATGGAGTTCATACCATTGAGGCGGCAGCAGAGCTGGGCTTTGGCTCAAGAGAGTATGAACTTAGCGAAGTATGAGGCGCATATTATTAATGGTGTTTCGGCTTTTCTTAAAGACACCATACTACTTTTTTTGTATATGGAGATGCGGGAAAAAGGCGGATATAACTTTAGAAGAGTCCTATGCGTGTGTCAAAAAAGTAACAAAGGCTGCAAACCGCGCAGGAAGAGTTACAATCGAAGCGCATGGATTGGAAAATATACCGAAGGAAAACGGTTTCATCTTTTTTCCAAATCATCAGGGGATGTTTGATGTGCTGGTGTTTCTTGATTCATGCCCTGTGCCCTTTTCCTTTGTCATCAAGAAGGAAGCAAGTAATGTGATACTTCTTAAGCAGATAATCGCGGCGCTTAATGCGATACCCATTGACAGGAGCGACATTAAGCAGTCGCTAAATGTTATAAACCGGGTTGCCGATGAGGTTAAAAAAGGAAAGAATTTCTTAATCTTTGCTGAAGGGACGCGCAGCAAGATGGGCAATAAACTGCTTGACTTTAAGGGAGGGACTTTTAAAAGTGCTCTTAAGGCTAAGTGTCCTATAGTACCCTGTGCCCTTATTGATTCTTTTAAGCCGTTTGATGAAAAATCAATTAAACCAGTTACGGTAAAACTCATATATCTTAAACCCATGTATTATGAGGAATATGCTTCTATGAAGACGAACGAAATTGCGGATGAAGTTAAGCGCAGAATCGAAGAGGCAATAGCGAGTCATACATCTGCTTATTAAGTATTTGATTTAGGGAGGATTGGACATGAATGCTAAGCATCATATGCCTAAGCGCGGCGTTAAGCTGCAGCCATTGGATGAAATAGATGGATTCAAGGTACGTCCCGGATTTTACAGCAGGAACGGAGCGACTGCAACGTCTAATGGGGTCAGTTTTACGATTCATTCCGTAGGAGCGACAAGCTGTACGCTGCTTTTGTTTCACCCAAGAGAAACAGAGCCTTATGCGAGGCTTAAATTTCCGGAATCCTACCATATCGGAAATAATTATTCCATGCTGGTTTTTGGATTGAATATAGAGGAATTTGAATACGCATTTCAGATAGAAGGTCCTTATGATGAAGAAAAAGGTCTGCTTTTTGATAAAAATAATGTGCTTTTAGATCCATATGCAAGGGCGGTTACGGGTCAGAGAGAATGGGGAGAACGTCCTGAAGGCGGAAATGATTTTGTGTATCATGCCAGAGTAGTTGAAAACAACTTTGACTGGGGAAAATTAAAGCAAATAGAGAGACCCTTAGAGGACATGATAATATATGAGATGCATGTCCGGGGCTTTACTAAGGATTCATCCTCCGGAGTAAGCGCAAAGGGTACATATGAGGGGCTTCGTCAGAAAATTCCGTATCTGAAAGATTTGGGAATCAATACGGTTGAGCTTATGCCGATTTTTGAATTCGATGAAATGGAAAGCGCCAGAATAGTAGACGGAGTGCAGTTATACAATTACTGGGGCTATAACACTGTCTGCTTTTTTGCACCCAATACAGGCTATTCTTCGGTGGTGGAGCATAACCACGAAGGAGATGAACTGAAAGAGTTGATATATGAGTTAAAAGAAAACGGAATTGAGGTTATTCTTGATGTTGTATTCAACCATACGGCAGAGGGAAATGAAAATGGTCCGTGCTTTTCTTTTAAAGGTATTGACAACAATGTTTACTATATTCTGACTCCGGACGGTAAATATTATAATTTCAGCGGCTGTGGTAATGTAATGAACTGCAACCATCCGATGACCCGCCGGTTCATTATTGAGTGTCTGCAGTTCTGGGTTACGGAGTATCGTGTTGATGGTTTCCGTTTTGATCTTGCATCTATCCTTACGCGCGACCAGAAGGGGGCGCCTATGGCGGAACCTCCGATCATAGAGATAATAGCCCGCGATTCCATTCTGGGAAAAACTAAGCTGATTGCCGAAGCCTGGGATGCAGGCGGTCTGTATCAGGTTGGAAACTTCCCGACTTTTGGCAGATGGTCGGAGTGGAACGGAAGATACCGTGACGACCTGCGGCGCTTCTTAAAGGGGGATTCCGGTATGGCAGGAACTGCAATTGCAAGAATCACCGGTTCCCGTGATATGTACAGCCAGTTGGATCCGGGACATTGTGCGTCAGTCAATTTCCTGACCTGCCATGACGGTTTCACCCTTTATGACTTATATTCATACAATGTCAAGCACAATGAGAAAAACGGCTGGGGTAATACTGACGGAGACAACAACGGACACAGTTGGAACTGTGGTGTAGAAGGGGAGACAGATGATCCCGCGATAGAAAGTTTGAGACGTCGAATGGTCAAGAATGCCTTTGCCACACTTATGTGCAGCAGGGGACCGGCAATGTTCTTTGCCGGAGATGAATTCTGCAATACGCAGTTTGGAAACAACAATGCATATTGTCAGGATAACATAACTTCATGGCTGGATTGGAACAGACTGGATGAATACAGGGAGATACATGACTTTTTCCGCTATATGATTGCATTCAGGAAGAAACACCCTGTATTAAGAAAATCCACAGCACAGTCAGCAGCATCATTTCCTGAAATAAGTATACACAACGGTTATCCATGGAATAACGGAACCGATCACAATAGCAGACTCATCGGTATAATGTATGCCGGAAGAAATGAAGAGGATACCGAGGATGATATTGTATTTTATGCAATGAATGCATACTGGGAGGTACTTCATATGCAGCTGCCGGAACTGCCTAACGGACTCCGGTGGAAGGTATGTGTGAATACTTTTATGGATTATGAAGATGGAAAAAACGTAGAAGAACATACGGAATTTAGCAACAATCATCTGGTGATTCCACCGCGGACAGCTGTGATATTTGTGGCGGAGGAGATGTCTAAGACCTTTTAAACAATAAAAAAATGTATCCCGGGGAATATCCCTGAGATACATTTTTTCATATGGTTTGCGGTAAATCTTATTCTTATGCCGTTATTCTAGCAATACTCCCGCATATTGATAAAATTGTAATAAGGAAGAGCATTTCTGGTATATCCGCTTGTGAAGATGTGGATATCTTTTTGCTTATTTTCTTCCTTCTCACATGCCTCGTCAAGTACCCGTGCGAAAACCTTCCTTGGAGTATCTGACGGGTTCTGCTTGGACTGGTGTTTTTTCTCATCGGAATTAACTTTCTTAAGAGGCGGTATCACCGAAACCGCTTGAACTTTATAAAGCGCTTCATATCCGTATATTGCTTCTTATCCCTCCTTGGATCTACTTTGTTTAGTTCTAATATATATATCGGCACAAAATTGGTGTTATGTAGACCTAATTTTAAAAAAATTTAATTTATTTTTGTGAAATTGTAATCAATTCAAACTATAAATATATAATTTAATACAGCCGATATATATATTTTATACCATTTAATACAATTGAAATTTGTGTGCGGTAGGGGACGGATGGAGAGGCGTCGGAGTCGGGGCGGGGCATAATTAACAGGGGATGT